>JBDZVK010000230.1:0-4465 GCA_040255725.1 Actinomycetota bacterium | reverse complement strand
ACCCAGGTCGCCGCCCGCGTGATCGGCAACGACGCCGCCGTCGCGTTCGGCGGGTCGCAGGGCAACTTCGAGATGAACGTGTACGTGCCGATGATGGCCGAGGCGATCATCGACTCGATCGTGCTGCTGGCGAACGTGTCGCGGGTGTTCGCCGACAACTGCGTCGCCGGCATCGAGGCCGACGCCGAACGCTGCCAGGCCCTGGCCGAGGCGTCGCCGTCGATCGCGACGTCGCTGAACCCGTTCATCGGCTACGAGAAGGCCGCCGCGCTCGTCCACGACAGCATCGAAACCGGCAAGAGCGTGCGGGAACTCGTGCGGGAGGCGGGACTGTTGAGCGACGACGAGATGGACCGGGCGTTCGACCTGCTGGGCCAGACCCGCGGCGGTCTCGCCTGAACCCGAGGCGAACCGCCGGGCGGGTCGGACCGGTGAGCGGGTCGGACCGGTGAGCGGTGGCTCCGCCCGACGAGCGCACCGTTAGGCTGGCGTCTCGCCCCAGCACTCTGAAGACTCGAGGTCTGTCCGTGCTCGTTGCTGCCATCGGCTCCTTCGGTTACAACTTCTTCCTGCTGCTCCACCTGGTGTTCGTGGTCGTCGCGTTCGCCCCGGCGTTCGTCTGGCCGGTGCTCAACCGGGTCCGTCGCACCGACGCGAACTCCGCCATGGCCGGTGCGGTCGGGCGCATCATCGACCCGATGATGCACGGCGGTTCCCTCGTGCTGGCCGGGTTGTTCGGGATCATCGTCGTGCTGATGTCCGACAGCGTGTTCAAGTTCTCCCAGACCTGGATCTCGATCGCGTTCGTGTTGTGGTTCCTGATGCTGGGGCTGTTCTTCGCCGGGCTGATCCCGTCGCAACGCCAAGTGGTCGACGGCAATCCCGAGGGCGACACGCGGCTCGCCATGTGTTACGGCGGGATGCACCTGTTGCTGCTGTTGCAGATCATCGTCATGGTGTGGAAGCCGGGGCTCTAGCGGACCGGGTCGCCACGGGCGGAAGCCGGATCGCGCCGGTACCCTCGCGGACGTGCACCCGATCGAATACCTGCGCTACGTCGCGCGGAGCGGTGACGCGCCGGCGGAATGGCTCGTTCCCGAGGCCGCGGAGGCGCTGCGCGGACTGATCGGCGACCACCAGGCGCTGGTCATGGGCTGCCGCAAACTGCTCGAACACCACGCGCGTTGCGGGCCGATGTGGTGGCTGTGCGGGCACGTGCTGGGTGCCCGGAACGCCCGGGCGGTGATCGACGATCTGCTCGAGACGTTCCTCGACGACCCGACCTCGCTGCAGCTCTCGCTCGCGCTCGCCGACGTCGATGCCGGAGGTCCCGAGACGCCGCTGATCGTCCAGGCGGCTCTGCTCGCGGAGCCGGGGGTGGTCGTGGCCGACGACCCGGCCGGGCCGGGCACGGTCGGCACCGGTGACCGCCCGGTCTGGGTCGTGGCCGGTGTGGGAACCCTCGTCCCGGTGGAGATCTTCACCGCCGTGACGGGCGGCGAACCAACCGGTCGCCGCCGTCGGGTCGAGGTGATCGACGCCGAGAACATCGCGTGCGTGGTACGGCCGGACGGGATCCACGGTGCCGAGGCACTGCGCGGCGGACCGGACGTGCCCTTCATCCCGGAACTGCTCGCGCGCGGTTGATCCGGGGCGCGGCCCTGTCGCAACGACGCTCGGACGAAGGCGCAGACGCAGACGTTCCCCGACGCGGCGTCAGCGGGACAGGCGGCGGCGGATCCGGACGAGCGGACCGGGGTCGCCGCGGTCGGCGTCGCCGCTGAGCGCGGCGGCGGTCCGCGCCGCACGGAGTCGATCGATCGACGCGTCGTCGAGCGGGTCGAGGTCGCCCGGCTCGAGGTCGAGCGCCCAGGCCAGCAGCCGGTCGGCGAGCGTCGGGTTCCGTGCGAGCACGGGGCCGTGCAGATACGTGCCGACGACCCGGCCGTCGAACGCCCCCTCGGTCCGCGCGGCGACCGGACCGTCGGTGCGTGTGCCGACGACCCGGCCGAGCGGCGTCGCCGCGGCGCCGAGACGGGTCACGCCCGCATGGTTCTCATAACCGGTCAGACGGCCCACGCCGAGGGTCGGGTCGGCATCGACGAGCACCTCGCCGACGATCCGGGGGCCTCGTGACCGGGTGGTGGTCACGTCGAGGAGGCCCAGGCCGTCGACCGTCGTGTCGTCGGGCCCGACGAAGGAGTGGCCCATGATCTGGAAGCCGGCACACACCGCCAGCACGGCGGCACCTGCGTCGACCGCCTCGTCGAGCGCACCCGACTCGGCGAGGAGACGAGCGGCCCGGCTCTGCGGACCGTCCTCTCCGCCGCCGATCACGTAGATGTCGCCGTCGCGGGGAATCGCGTCGAGCGCGGTGACATCCACCCGGGTGACCGGGAACCCGCGCCAGGCGGCCCGGCGCTCCAGGACCAGCGCGTTGCCGCCGTCGCCGTAAGTGCCCAGCAGGTCGCCGAAGAGTTGGACGATCCTGATCGGCGACCGGCCGCGCACCGACGGGCTCATCGGGCCGCCAACGTGTCGGCGAACGCGGTGTAGTTCGCGACGAGATCGACCGGCCCGGCCGGGAGCGTCAGACACGCGTCGAGCGCCGATCCGACGTGGAGGGTGTGGTCGACACCTCCGTAGTGCAGCCTGACGGCGAGATCCTCGGCCCGCTCGCCGGCGGCGATCACCTGCCGACCGGCGAGCCGCTCGAAGGGCACGTCCCACAGCCACGAGGGGTCACGGCCGTCGGCGACCCGGGCATTGATCGCCACGACCACCGGCGTGGGGGGAGGGGCCACGATGCCGAGCGACGACTGCCAACCGGCCGGGTTCTTGGCCATGAGCAGGCGGATGTGACGCCCGGCCGATTCGATCGTGGCGTACCGGCCCGACACCTCGGCGGTGGTAGTCATCGCGCCGGCCGCCACCGCGGGGTCGACGCCTTCGATCCGGGCCGCCGCCAGCGCCATCGTGGCGTTCGCCAGATTGAAGGTGCCGGGGAGTGCCAGGTCGAGCTCGACCGCTCGGTCGCCGTCGTCGTGGAACGTCGCCGTGTGGTCGACCAGCGACACGTCCGGCGCCGGTCGGGCCAGGTCACACCCGGTGCAGTGCCAGTCCGACGCCGAATGGATGACCGGTGCGGCGCAGTCGGGGCAGACCAACGCGTCGGCGGTCCAGGGCGACGAAACCGACACCCAGGTCACCTCGGCATGCTCGGCCACGCTCCAGGTGACCAGCGGATCGTCGGCGTTCGCCACCACGTGGGGAGCCTTTTCGACACGGCGCAACTCGGCGAGCATGCGACGCCACTTCTCGGCCACGATCCTGACCTCGCCGTACCGGTCGAGCTGGTCACGGCTCAGGTTCGCCAGCACCATCGTCGAAGGCGCAAGGTCCACCGCGGTCGCTGCCAGCGTCGCCTCGTCGACCTCGAGCGCGGCGCGGGCGACGGTGAGGTCACCGGCGAGCGCCGCGGCCAGGCCGGTCGCCAGGTTGGAACCCTGCGTGTTCGACACGACCGGCCCGGCGGTGGCGAGCGCCGCGGCGAGCAGGTTGGTCGTGGTGGTCTTGCCGTTGGTGGCCGAGACGGTCACGATCCGGCGGCCGGCGGCGAGCTTCGCGAGCAGCCCGGGGTCGAGCCGCAACCCGAGGTGGCCGCCGATGACCGAACCTCCCAGACCGGCCGCCCGGGCGAGGCGAGCCGCGCCGCGCATGCTCGCCGCGGTCACGCGGACACCGGTCGAGTGGTTCGGGGAAGGGTTCACAGGCGGAGAAGTCACCACGGATCGGGCCGGGCCGGAGCTCGTGGCGTTCGTCGATCGGCGCGCTGATTAGGGTGCAACCGATCGGCCGGTGCCCGGTGACTCCGAGGGTGAAAGATCGAACGATACGCGGATGAGCAGCCCGAACGCCACAACCCGAGCCGACGGCTCCGGACACGGCGGCACCGACGAGGGGGCCGGGTCGGGCCCGTCGGCGACGTCCGAGCCCACCCAGCGGTCCCTCGCGGAGGTGTCGGCGAAGGTGTTGCATTCGGAACGGGCGATGTTCGGCGTGGTCGTGGTGGCGGCGCTGTACTGGGCGATCACCCTCGGCCGGCTGATCGTGCTGCGCCAGAACCGCTTCGGCACGTTCGACTTCGACACCGGCATCCAGGACCAGCTCATCTGGCAACTCGCGCACTTCCGCGACTTCTCGACGGTTCGGGGCGTGCCGTTCTTCGGCAACCACGCGTCGTTCGGCTTCTTCCTGTTGGTGCCGCTCGCATGGCTGGGTGCGGGGCCCAACGCCTGGAACGTGATCAACGCGGTCGCCCTGGCCGCCTGCGCACCGATCCTGTACGTGATCGCCCGTGACCGTTTCGGTCGACCCTGGCTGTCGGCCGCGGTGGGGCTCGTCTGGTTGGCCCAGCCCAGCGTGCAGTGGTGGGTCCAGGAGGGGTTCCATCCCGAATGCGTCG
>JBDZVK010000229.1:0-4503 GCA_040255725.1 Actinomycetota bacterium | reverse complement strand
CGGTGGTCGAGGAGACCGAGGACGACGTCGACGTCGAACCCGTGGCCCGGTCGGTGCCCGATGAGCCCGAGGAGCACGAGACGACCATGGTCGCCGCCACGATCACCGCCGCCAGACGCGTCCCCCGACCCCGGCCGGTCCTGCGGCGGCGGTCGGCGTGGCGCGAAGCTGCTGGGTAGACCGGCATGATCCTCCGAAGGCTCGGGATCAGGACCAGGCGACGCTAGCAGTACTGCATCACCTGTCAGGCTGGGGCGATGGGTCGATCCTCCGACGGCACCGATGCCGAACCCACCGTCGACGCACGATCGTTCGCTCAGCGCTTCTCATCGCAACTACTCGTCGGCAACCGGGCCGACCACGCAGTCGACGTTGCCCGGCGGCTGCTCGCCATCCAGGCCCAGGACCTGCGCGGCGCCAAGCTGGCGATCCGTGCCCGGACCGACGGGCTGGCCGTGAGCGACGTCGACCGGGCGATCAGCGACGACCGGTCGGTCGTGGTGACGTGGCTGAACCGCGGCACGGTGCACCTGGTCGCCACCGAGGACCTGGACTGGCTCCATGTGCTCACCACCAGGCGTCTCGTGGCGCAGAGTGCCCGGCGGCTCTCCCAGCTGGGCGTCGACGCAGCCGATGCCGATCGGGCCGTCGACGTCGTGGTGCGCACACTCGGCGCGGACGGGCCGACCGGTCGCGACGACCTGCGCGGCGCGCTCGAGTCCGCCGATCTGCCCGCTGCGGCGGCCGCGCTGTACCAGGTGCTGTTCCAGGCGAGTGCTCGCGGCGAGGTGGTGCGCGGACCGTTGCGCGGGACGACTCAGACGTTCGTGCGCTGGGACGACTGGGTCGGTCCGCGTGGTTCTGTCGACGTCGAGGCCGCCTCGGGTGAGTTGGCCCGCCGGTTTCTCCTCGGTCACGGCCCCGCCACGGCGCGTGACCTCGCCAAGTGGGCCGGGGTGACGCTCACGCTCGCCCGCGCCGGACTGCGGCGGATCGGCGGCGATCTGGTCGAGCTGCCCGACGGCACCGTGTCGCTCGCCGAACATGCACCGCACGGCGATGGCCGTCTGCCCGGTCCGATGCTGCTCGGCCCCTTCGATCCGCTGTTGCACGGTTGGGCCGATCGCACCCCGGTCACCGGTGCACACACCGGCATCGTCACCACCAATGGGCTGTTCCGACCATTCGTGCTGGTGGATGGCCGCGCCGCCGGGCTCTGGCGACTGGCGAAGGGAACGGTCACGATCGAACCCTTCGCTCCTCTGCCCGGGGAGGTGACGGCCGCGCTGGATGTCGAGGCGACCGACGTCCTCCGCTTCCTCGGCGGCTGAGCGACCCGACTGATCGACGTGCTGCCCGCGGCCACGCCGGCGCGCGCTTGGGCCGGTTCGGTCAGGGTGACCCTTCGGCGAGGCGTTTGACCAGGCCGAGTTGTCGCGTCCATTCGGCGCCGATGCGCTCGAGTTCACGGGCGATCTCGTCGAGCCGGTGTCCGAGCGGTTCATAGACGACCTCCCGACCGCGACGGTGTGATTCGACGAGTCCGACTGCTCGCAGCACCTCGAGGTGCTTGACGATCGCCTGACGGCTGATCGGCAGTTCGCGAGCCAGGGCCGACGCAGACGAGGGTTGTTCGCCGAGACGGCCGAGGATGTCCCAACGGGTCTCATCGGCGAGGGCCATGAACACCGGGACGGGACTCGGCGTGGTCACTTCTCGACGAAGGCGCGTGCTGCGGCGAGTTCGGTGTCCCACCCGGCGTCGTTGTTCGAGCGGTCCTGCAGCCATTCGCTGCGCGGCTTGTGCAGTCCCGAGAATCCGGACTCGACGACCCGCAAGGTCACCCCACCTGCGGGACGGTCGTCGATCGTGAACTCCACGAGTGTGGACCGGGCGATGCCGTCGTCGGGGAGCGCATGGTGCCACCGGAACGCCACGTTCCTCGGGGGCTCGCTGGTCACGGTCTCGAAACGGAACTCGCCGTACTCGGGGTGGACCACGATCGTGAACTCCCCGTCGGCACGCAGCTCGGGATCGGGGTCGATGGTGCCGTTGTTGATCCACCAGCCGGGACGCGAGATCAGGGCGAACACTGCTTCGGCGTCGGCTTCGATGTCGATGGACTTGTCGATCCGGTCGAGCGGGTCGATCTCGGAGGTGTCGGTGGCGGACATGTGCGGCTCCAATCAAGGGATTCGATGTGCAACTCCATGATTGCACGTCGTGAGGCTACGTGCAACCCCAACATTGCAGTTCGAGTGCGAGGATTCGGCCATGTTCAGATCGAGCACCACCGCGATGGGCGGTTCGATGTCGCCGGCGACCGGGTTTGCTGGTCACGACTCCTTCTTTGGAGGGTTGACGTCGTATACCGACGCAATGTCTCCAAAGAACGTGGTGCTCGGGTGGGGACTGGTGGGACGTCGCGAGATGGCCTTCGAAGTCGCCGCGGCCCACCGTTGCCGAGGGCTGGGTCGACTGCTGGCTCACGCCGCCCGCTGCCTGACGCCGGTCGATGAGACCGTCTGGGCCCAGGTCGCGCCACCCAATGCCGCCTCGCTTCGTACCTTGCTCGCAGCAGGCTTCGTTCCCGTGTGCAGCGAAGTGCTGCTGGTCCCGAGCTGACGGACCGCGCCCCTCGGTCAGGCATCGTCCAGACACGGTCGCTTCCACCCATAGTCCAGAATGCTGGGTGTAGACGATCCATCTACAAGCCGGTAGGTTGGGTGGATGGCAAGCACCACGATCCGGGTCGACGTGACCACCCGCGACACGCTCGCCGAGCTCGCTCGGGAGCAGAACGCCAGCTTGGGTGACACGGTGCGCGACGCTGCCGAGGCGCTCCGACGAGCCCGATTCGCCCGGCGCACTGCCGAGGCCTACGCCCGCCTCCGTGACGACGAGCACGCGTGGCGGGACTACGAGTCCGAAGCGGCGTCGACATCGGTGGCCGATGGCATCGGTCGATGAAATCTGGATCGTAGACTTCGGCGAACCGTTCCCGGCTGAGCCGGCACACCACCGACCGGCACTCGTCGTCGGCCCCGCTCCCGAGTTCGGCACCCAGCTCCCGTTCGTCATCGTCTGCCCGCTGACGAGCACCCACCGCGACCTGCCGGTCCACGTCGAAATCGAACCGGAAGCCGCGAACGGGTTGGATACCGTGAGTTTCGTCCAGTGCGAACTGATTCGTTCGGTGGGTCGGCGCCACCTGGTCCACCGACTCGGCTCGGTCAGCGCGGCCCAGTCCTTCGCCGTCCACGACGTCATCGCCATCCTGCTCGGCCACTGACAGAATCCGATCAGCCAAGTCGCGGCTCATCGACGGCGATTCGTTCTTTGCACGGTCGACCGGCCCATGGCAGGGACAACCGTTCAAAGAATGAACTCATGGATTTCGGCGAGCAGACCTGTCCGGGCGGCGTCAGACGGCATGGCAGCACCCTCGTCGGTAGGTTCTCCGATCATGCCCCTGTTCGAGACGGTCGCCGACGACTACGACTCCGCACGCCCCACCTATCCGCCGGACGTGTTCGATGCACTCGGCCCACTCACCGGCTCGGTCTTTCTCGACGTCGGCGCCGGGACGGGGATCGCCAGCCGGGCACTGGTCGAGCGCGGCGCATCGGTCATCGCACTCGACCACGGACCCGAGATGCTGCGGAGGGCAGTGACCCGGACGCCCGCTCTCCCGGCCGTCGCCGCCGACGGTGCCGTCCTTCCCATCCGCTCGGACTCCGTCGATCTCGTCTGTTTCGCCCAGGCCTGGCACTGGGTCGATGCGCTCCCCGCGGCCGCCGAGATCCACCGGGTTCTGCGACCCGGTGGGCGTTTCGCGGCTTGGTGGTCGCACGCCCGCGCCGATGGCGAGACCTGGTTCGATGCCTACTGGAGCGAAGTCTCCCGAGCCTGCCCGGGGGTGGCGAGCGACCAGCGTGACATCGACTGGGGAGCCACGATGGGCGGGGAAGGGTTGTTCGCCATCGGCGAAAGATCGATCATCGCTTGGGTACGACAGACCACGGTCGAACGGTGGACGACCGAGGTGGCGAGCTGCAGCTACGTCGCGGCGCTGCCCGCCGACACGCGTCGGCACCTGCTCGACACCGTGAACGAGATCGTGCGCCGCCGATTCGTCGGCCCGATGCTCGTGCCCTACGAGACATGGCTGTGGATCGCTACGCCACGATCGACAGTTGATTCGAACGCCGGCTGTGACTCCGACTGACCGACCGGCCAGCCACGGCGGAGTGGATCAGACCACTTCGGCGGGGCGGGTGATCTGACCGCGCAGTGCGTCGGCAGCCGGCAGGTCGGCCGGGTGATCGGGCGTCGGGATCACCGGCAACACCAACGCCGAGGCGTGCGCGCCGCCGAAGCCGACCTCGTGGCCGGCACCGTCGATGACCGGGTTCTCGAACCGCCAGAACGGGTGGTCCCGCCCCGGCGTCGACACGGCGACCCGCAGCGTCACGCCCTTGCGGAACAGATGCGCCACCGGCA
>JBDZVK010000228.1:0-4516 GCA_040255725.1 Actinomycetota bacterium | reverse complement strand
ACCGACCGGGCCACGGGTTCGACGTCGACGTCGTCCTCGGTCTCCTCGACCACCGTAGGACCGTCGACCACGCGCAGCACCTCGGTGCCGGGAACCTCCTGGGACCGGGTCGCACCCGCAACGGTCGGACTCGATGCCGCGGCGCTGCGGCGCAGCGCCGACACCGCGGAGAAGGGAAAGTCCAAGTGCCTCGTCGTGGTGCGCGACGGAGCCATCGCGGGGGAGTGGAACTTCGACGGCACGACCCCGACGACCACCCAGAACGTGTTCTCGGTGACCAAGTCGATCACGAGCGTGCTCGTCGGGATCGCATTGGGCGACGGCGACCTGTCGATCGACGACGAGGCCGCGGAGTGGATCCCGGAATGGCGCGGCACCGCGGCCGACCAGGTCACCGTGCGCGACCTGCTCAGCATGGATTCGGGGCGGGAGTGGAGCATCGGCACCGACTACTCCGAGTTGATCAAGGCGGACGACCAGACCGCCTTCGCCGTGGGGTTGTCCCAGGAGCACGCGCCCGGCGAGCAGTGGGCCTACAACAACTCGGCGGTGCAGACCCTCGAGGCGGTGCTGTCATCGGCGACTCACATGTCGGTGGCCGAGTTCGCGAAAGAGCGGTTGTTCGAGCCACTCGGCATGACCCACACGCACATGAGCGTCGACCGCGCCGGCAACACCGTGCTGTACCAGGGCACGGAGTCGACGTGTGAGGACCTCGCCCGGTTCGGGCTGCTGCTGCTGAACGGCGGACGTTGGGGGAGTGAGCAGATCGTCTCGGCCGACTACGTCGCGGAGGCGACGGGTCGATCGTCCACGAAGCTCAACGTCGGCTACGGCTTTCTGTTCTGGCTCAACCACGAGGGACCGATCGGGAACCCACTCGTCGCGACCGACCTCGCCGCGCTGTCGGATCCGGCGACCAAGGTCGGCCAACTCGCGCCGGGGGCGCCGCAGGATCTGTTCTGGGCGATCGGCCTGGGCAACCAGATCGTGCAGGTCGACCGTGGGTCGGGAACGGTCGTCGTCCGGCTCGGCGAAGGCGGGGTGCGGCCCAAGCCGCCGACGTTCGGACCCGTCGAGGCGTCGAAGGTCGTCACCGAAGCGGTGGTGCAGTGACGCGGTCGACGGCGCGACCGTTGCGGTACGCCCGGGCTCACCTGGATGCGTCTAGTACGGATCAGTCGTCGCTGCGGGTTGCGAGGATCTCACCGTGGGGGCGGGCGCCCGGATCGTGGCGCGTCCCTGAATGGGTCACGACGAACCCGGCTGCTTCGACTCGCATCGCCAGCAGGTCGATTGGCCAGAAGTAGCCGGGTGTCACCGCATGGTCGAACGCCTCGATTCGGGGACCGGTGAAGAACCCCAACGCCAACCCTCCGCCCGGCACGGTGGCACGGGCGAATGCCGGCCGGAGACCTGGCTGTGCCTACCTCGATCGGTGGGCGCCGGAACTCGGCGTCGACGCAGCATTGGCCCGGGCTCGCGACGCTGTCGCCACCACATGACGGCGTGACACGTCGTGGCACCGACCGAGCGCGTCGCATCGAGCCCGTGGCGCACCGCTCGTCCATCGCCGACGGCTGATCGCCTCACCATTGCCTTGGGCTCCGGTCGCACCGTCGAGCCGCCGAACGCGTCAGCGGAGGTGCCCGATCCAAGATGTCGGGGCGGCGAGCCCCCACGCACGCAGGTAGTGGCTCGCAAGGCGACGGCCGACCCAGCGGCCTGACGCCGCGACCGCAGCCACCGCGAAGGCTGCAATTGCGAGCCCGGGCACGGCAGTCCTCAGGGTGAAGTCGCTGTTGACCAGGAGCCAGGGGCCGAGCCACCACCACATGACGAGGCTGCAGCCCGCCAGTGCGCCGACCATGCCGATGGTTTCGAGCATGCTGCTGAACTTCTCGAGGTCACCCGGGGGGTCGTGCCGTCGGCGGATCCAGGCGGTGAGCACAGCGGCACCCGGGACCCCGATGATCGCGCCCGCAATGGCGCCGATCGGCACCGCGATCCAACAGCCGGCGACCGAGAACAGACCCAGGCAGAACAGCGCGCTCGTTGCACCCCCGACGGTGATCCACCACCACCCGGCCAGCGTCATCCGCCATTGCGTGGACCAGGGAAGTCTGGTGTCGCCGATACCCAGGGGCGGCGGCAGAGCCGGTTCCTCCACTCGTGGTCGGATCTCGGCAGGCACCGGCGAGTCAGGGGTCATGGTCGACGCATCCACCGTGAGTCGGTACCGGTCCGACTGATCCTCGACGCATGGAGTCGGTTGAACCAGGATGGCGGCGGGGCGAGTTCCCAACAGTGGAGATAGGCGAGGGCGAGCCGCCGGCCGACCCAGCGGCCGCTCGACGCGACGCCCGTCAGGGCGTACGCCGCGTGGAAGGCCATGCTGATCGAGAGTTCGTCGCCCAACAGCACGATCGGCGCGACGTCCCACCACAAGAAGAGGAAGCATCCTCCGAGCGCGGCGATCGCACCGATCAGCTCCAGTCTCGACGTGACGTGTCGAGCGTCGATCGGACCTTGCGCGTACAGGCGGATCCACGAGGTCAGTGCCGCGGCGCCAGGGACGCCGACGACGGCGCCGACGATGGCACCGAACGGACTCACGAGAAGGACCGACGGCGTGAACAGCCCCAGCGCGAAGACGGCGCTCAGCGCACCTCCGACGGTGATCCACCACCAGGCGGCCAGGCCCAGACGTCGCTGCAACGTCCAGTCGAGCGGTGTCCCGGGGATCTCCCGCGACGTGCTGCTCCGCCCTGAGCTCACCATACGCGACTGTTTACTCTGTGAGTAAATGCTCACAGAGTAAATGTCTACACTGTTGGTGTGAGTGATGCAACCTCCGATTCCGACCAGATGACGATCGAGGAGTTGGCGCACGCCTCGGGCGTGGCGTTCACCACGATCCGCCTCTACCAGCACCGGGGGCTGTTGCCCCCGCCACAGAAGAAGGGGCGGGTCGGGTATTACGACGCCTCGCACCTCGCCCGGTTGCGATTGATCGGCGAGCTGCGCGAGCGCGGATTTTCGCTCGCCGCGATCAACGAACTGGTCGACGACTGGCAACGCGGTCGATCGCTCGGCGACGTCCTCGGCCTGGAGTCCGACATCGCCACATTGCTCACACCTCCGGCGGTGCTGCGACTGACGCCAGCGGAACTGGTCGAACGCCTCAGTGGCGTCGAGCTGACCGGCGAGGTCATGCAGCGCGCCGCCACCCTCGGCCTGGTCACCTTCGACGGTGCCGAGGTGGTGGTCGACCCCACCTTCCTGGATGTCGGCTCGGCGCTGATCGAGATGGGCTTCCCCGTCGACGACGTGCTGGACGAATACGAACACCTCGCCGACGTCACGCGGGATCTCGCCGCCAGGTTCGCCACGCTGTTCGACCAGCATCTCTGGCAACCCTTCGTCGAGGCCGGCATGCCCGAGGAGCGATTCGCAGCGCTCTCGGAAGATCTCGGCCGACTGGCGCCGCTCGCCGAGACGATCACGACCGTGCTGCTCCGGCGAGCCCTGGCCACCGAAGCGTCCCACTTTCTCGCGGAGAAAGCGCAGGGTTGGACGCCCACGCCCGAACCCGCGACCTCGGTCGATCGAGGGGATGCAACGTGACCGTCACCTTCGAGGTGCGCACCGACATCGATGCACCGATCGAGGTCGTGTTCGACCTGGCCCGCGACATCGGTGTGCACGTCGCTTCCCAGGCCGGCGCGCGGGAACGCGTGGTCGCCGGGGTGACCTCGGGTCCGATCGGACCGGATCAATCCGTCACCTTCCGCGCCCGTCACTTCGGCGTCTGGTTCTCGCTGACGAGCCGAATCGTCGTGTGCGAGCGCCCGCACCGGTTCGTGGACGAACAGATCCGGGGTCCGTTCCGGTCGATCCGACACGAACACCTTTTCGTCGAGTCCGACCATGCCGTCACGATGATCGATCGGGTCGCCTTCACCGCACCGGCCGGCCCGATCGGGCGGGTCGTCGAGCGACTGGTCCTGGCTCGACACCTGCACGACCTGATCACGCAACGAGGTGCATTCCTGAAAGTCGAGGCAGAGCGTGCGGCACGGTGGTGAGCGCAGTGGCGCGGGAGCCGTCTGCACACTGTGGTAGTACTCGGACTCGATGGCTCGGTCACCCCGGACGGGCCAGGTGAACCGGAGGGAACGATGAACGAGTCATCCGACTACCCACAAAGCGGCGCACGACGGGAAAGCCAGGCGGCGGCAACCGCGTCCGCTGGGTCGGTGATGAGAGCGGTGCGCCGTCGATCGATGCTCGGATTCGCCGTTCTGATGTCGGTCGTGCTCCTCGGAACGGCGTGCGGATCGACCACTCCCGAGGGCACGCGGTCGACCACATCGGCGACGTCGACCGCCCTCACGAATGACGGGCCGACCACGACCGCGCCGACGAGTGGGACCCCCGCCCCGGCGTCGCTGATCGATGACCTCGCGTCGGTGCCGCTGCCGGCGATCGTCGCCGCCGCCACGGCCGGCACACC
>JBDZVK010000227.1:0-4555 GCA_040255725.1 Actinomycetota bacterium | reverse complement strand
GGCGACCCCACGGTCGACACCGGCATCGTCACCGTTCCCGACGGTGACCCACCGACGGGTGGCTGGAAGCTCGCCACGCACGCCCACGGTTCGACCGGGCTCGCCGACGACTGCGCCCCGTCACGCACCGTCGTGTCGAACCCCGGCTCGAGCGCCGAGCTGCAGGTCGTCGGCAAGGACGCTGCCGAGCACGGCTACGTCGTCGCCTCGACCGACTACGAAGGTCAGGGAGGGCCCGGTCGTCATCCGTTCCTGGTCGGCGAGAGCGAAGGCCGGGCCGTGCTCGACGCGGCCCGCGCGGCGCGGGGATTCCCCGGGCTGCACCTGGGCGACGACCTGGCGATCGTCGGCTACTCCCAGGGCGGCCACGCGGCGCTGTGGGCGAACCAGATCGCGGCGAAGTGGACTCCGGAGTTCCACGTGACCGGCACCGTGGCGGGAGCACCGGCGAGTGAGGTCGCCGCGCTCCTCACCGACGGTCCCGTCCCAGTGGTAGACAACCCCCAGGCGGTCGGCATCACCGCCGGGCTCGAAGCGGTCGACCCCGCCCTCGCCGCCGACCTCGACCGACTGCTCGCCCCGGCCGGCAAGAAGCTGTTGCAGGTGATGGACACCTCCTGCACACCGCCGAAAGGCTTCGAGACGGGAAAGCCGTTGCTCACCGCGGACCCCACCACGACCCAACCGTGGAAGCGGCTGATGGCGGCGAACACCCCGGGGTCGGTCGCCACCGACGACCCGGTGCTGATCGTCCACAGCGAACAGGACGAGAGCGTCCCCATCGCCCAGAGCGCCACGCTCCTGACCCGACTCTGCACAGCCGGCCAGGTGGTCGAGCGACGGGTGCTGCCCACGGGCGGGCACGTCGCCGCCGCCGTACCGGCCTATGCCGAGGGCTTCGACTGGCTCGAAGGGCTCACCGAGGGGGCCGATCCGGTCGACTCCTGCCCCAAGGCCTGAGCGGCACCGGCCCGCCCACCCGCCGACCCCGCACTCGTCTCCGTCCTCGGCGGAATCACGTCTTTGCACCGTTGTCGGCCCCATGGGCCCGTCAACCGTGCACAGACGCGTTCGTGGCCAGGTGCGCCCACCTCGACGGGACCGGTCGGAACACCCGACCCGACGGGCCACCCCTTCTCGATCGAAGCGTCGGAGGCTCAGCCCGGGGCCGTCACGCCGACCATCCAGGGGATGCCGAAGCGGTCGGTGCACATGCCGAACGCCGGGGAGAAGAACGTCTCCCCGAGCGGCAGTTCCACCGAGCCGCCCTCGGCCAGCGCGTCGAACGCCCGGCGGGCATCGTCGGCGTCGGTCGCCGAGTAGCTGACCCGGAAACCCTGCTTCGGTCCCGGGTCGTCGGTCGTCGGGTCGTCCGAGGCCAACAGCGATCCGCCGTTGCCCATGACGAGCGCCGCGTGCATCACCAGGTCCGCCGGCATCGACGGGCCCTCGTTGCCGGTCGCTTCCGGCGGCGTGTCGGCCCCGGTGAGCACCTGCAGTTCGCCGCCGAAGATCTCGTGGTAGCGCTCCATGGCGGCCCGGCAGTCACCGGTGAAGAAGAGGTAGGGCGTGAAGGACATGGCGTGCAGCGTACGCCGGTGGGCCGCGGCGCATCGCTCGTTCGCGCGATTCCCACGACTTTGCACCGTTTTCGGCCCTATCGGCCGGTCGGTGGTGCAAAGACGTGTTCGCGGACGCCGCAACGACGGCAGCGCGTCGCAGCCCCGCACCGCCCGCACCGGCTTGGGTGATGCCGGTCAGGCCTGCGCGATCCGCACCAGGTTGCCCGCCGGGTCGCGGAACGCACAGTCCCGGGCACCCCAGGGTTGCGAGGTCGGCTCCTGGAGCACCTCGGCGCCCGACGCCCGGACCTTCTCGAAGGTCGCGTCCAGGTCGTCGGTGGCGAAGATCGCGGCCTGCAGGGCGCCCTTGGTCACGAGCTCTTCGAGCTGGTCACCCTCGGTCTGCGACCGACCGCCGTGGGGTTGGGAGAGCACGACGGCGAGATCCTGGCCGGGCGCGCCGACGGTCACCCAGCGGAAGCCGTCGGAGGACACGTCCATGCGCACCTCCAGACCGAGGGCGTCTCGGTAGAAGCCGAGCGCGGCGTCGGGGTCGTCGACGGTGATGAACATGGTGGACACGGAGATGGTCATGGCCCACACGGTACGGAACCCGACCGGCCGGTGCTTCTCGAATCCTGCTCGCTGCGACGAGGTCGTCGAGCACGTCGCCGACGGGACCGACCGGACGGTCAGGCCACGTTGCGGCGGCGGGGCGGGCGGGTGACGACCTTGCTCACGCACGGCGGGATCGCCTCGTGACCGGCGTGGTCACGGGCACGGTAGGCCGAGGGCGCCTCACCCACGATCTCGGTGAACCGGGAGCTGAACGACCCCAGCGAGGTGCATCCCACCGCGAAACACGTGTCGGTCACCGATTCGCCCCGGCGCAACAGGGCCTTGGCACGCTCGATGCGTCGGGTCATCAGATAGGCGTACGGGGTCTCGCCGTACGCCGCGCGGAACTGGCGCGAGAAGTGCGCCGGTGACATCGCCGCGGCGCGGGCGAGCGCGGGCACGTCCAAGGGTTCGGCGAAGTCGCGGTCCATCAGGTCACGGGCCCGACGCAGGTGCGCCAGGTCGGCTCGGCGCTCGGGGGTCATCGTCGTGAATGCCCCGTTGCGCCGGGGCGAGTGCGTCGCGCGGACGCGCCGCGTGCGGTCCCACGAGGCGAGGCGAGCCGAAGACGGGGCATCTCAGCCGGTGAAGGACGGTTCGGCGCGCACGGCGACCGCTGGTCGGGCCTCGGGCGACGTCGAGACCGGAACGGTCGGGGCGCTGCCCGCGGGCACGGACGTCGACGTGGGCACGGTCGTCGAGGTGGACGTGGACGTCGTGGTGGTCGGCGTTGCGCAGCCGTCGGCCGCGGCCACCGGCGCCGCACCTCCGGCCGGCGCGACCGCGACCGACACGCACGACGCACCGGCATCGGCCACCACGGTGAGCTGCGCCGCGCCAGGGGCCGACGTGACGTGTCCACCGCGCACGTCGACCTGGTAGCCGGCGGCGTAGCTGCGGTCGGGGAGCGCGAACGAGGTCACCGTGTTCGCCGGGAACGTCCCGCCGCCGACCCGCTCGGGCGTGAACGAGAAGTCGAGCGTGCGGCTCGACGGGTCGTAGTCGAGCGCCTCGGGTGTCCCGGCCACCGCGACCGGGTGCGGTCGGACGATCGCGCCGACCGTGGCGAGGTCGTACAGGTTCGCATCGGTCGGCGGTTCGTGCGCGTCGAGCAGGATCTGTTCGTTGTAGGCCCACCAGATCCACGGCATCAGCCCGTTGTCGAGCTCACCGGTCATGCGGTCGATCGCGGCGGGGTCCGACACGGCGCCGAACTCGGTGTTCAACAGTGCGCCACCGGTGCGTGCGGCCCACTGGGCGGCGAAGTCGACGACCGCCGGCTCCAGCGCGGGGTCGGCCGTGTACATGTGCCAGGCCATGCCCGAAGCCGGGTCGTTGCCCGGGCGGGCGATGTGGGTCGGCCCCTGACCGAAGTTGAACAGCACATAGGGTTCGCCGAAGACCAACCCGGTCGGGTCGACGCTGCGGATCGCGTCGGTCATCTTGGTGTGGAACGCATCGAGCGCGGCGTCCTGGACGGGGCACCCCTCGGGCGAGATGCAGTCCTGCCAGGTGGTGCCCGGCCACGGCTCGTTCAACAGGTCGTAGCCGATCACACCGGGGTCGCCGGCCACCGCACCGGCGAGCGCCTTCCAGATCTTCGCGGCGCTGTCCTGCAGCGGCACGCCGTCGGGTCCGTCCTCGTCGTCCCAGAAGCTCTGGAACGCCGCCTGGATGGCCGGATTGGTGACGTAGTACAGCGGGAAACCGGTGTGCGTGTTCTCTGCGCCGTGGGTGATGGTCATCCAGTCGGGGAAGCCGTCGCTGCCCAACGTCGGCCCCCAACCGTCCTGGTGCAGGTCGACGAGCACCAGCAGTCCGTGGTCGGTCAGCAGGTGCACGGTCTGGGCGAACGAGTCGAGGTACGCGGTGTCGACGACGCCCGGGCTGGGCATGATCGATGCGGCCGTGGTGCCCAGGCGCACGACCTCGAAGCCGTTGTCGACCAGCCACTGGGCATCGTCGGCGTCGAAACCCATGTCGGCTGGGGTCACCCCGGGTTCCTTCGCCACGAAGTTGACGCCGTGCACGAGCAGCGCCCGCCCTTGGGCGTCGGTGAGCCACCGTCCCTCGTGGGACACCGGCCAGGTCGGCGCCGCCGCGGTCGGGTCCGCCGCCGTGCTCGCGGTCTGCGAGACGCCGACGACGGCGGTCAGCGCCAGGGCGGTCACGACGAATGCGGTCACCACGGATCCGCGGGTGCGGTGCAGGATCACGCCGCGAACCTACCCTGCCGGTCCGGTTGCGTCCGGCACGTTGCCGAGCGGCGACCGTTCGACTCCTCACCTACGGCGGACTGCCGGTAGCCTGGGGGGTCCGAAGCGGCGGTCAGCCCGCCCCGACGGGGACGTAGCTCAGCTGGCTAGAGCACCTGC
>JBDZVK010000226.1:0-4556 GCA_040255725.1 Actinomycetota bacterium | reverse complement strand
AGCCCGACGAGCTACCAGACTGCTCCACCCCGCATCGTGCACGTTAGCGGCGGTACCACCACCCCGCCAACCTCGACGCCCGCCGGCAACGTCAACGTCGGACGATGTGCAGCACCACGCTGTCGACCCGGGGACGGGGGCTGAACGCGGACCGGGGAATCCGGCGTCCAAGCGACACCTGGTGCGTTGCCGACCAGCGCCCGGCACCCGGCGCCCGACCGGTCGCCCAGCGCAACGCGGCGCGCCGCTCCAAGACCAGATCCGCGCGCTCCAGACGCGACCCGCGGGCCAGGATCCGTTGGACGATCGCACTGGTCAGCGCGTAGGGCGGGTTGGCGACCACCCGGAACGGACGACGCGGCAGCCGCAGGTCACCGGCATCCGCGCGCACCACCGTCACGCGATCATCAACAAAGCGCTCGCGCAGGACCGCCAGGCGCTTGGGATGCAACTCGACCGCGATGACCCGCGCCCCGGCCGCGACCAACAGCGCGGTCAACGCACCGGTGCCCGCCCCGATGTCGAGGACCAGGTCGCCGGGGCCCACCCCGGCACCCGCGACGATCCGTTCAGCCCAACACTGATCCAGCCGGTGCCAGCCCCACGAGGAAACCCCGGAGGCGGGCACGACGCACCATCACGAAAAAGCTCATGGCCCGGACCGTAGAACCCGACCGGTCCGGTGGACCACCGAATTTCCGGACCTGCCGCGCATGCACTCCCCTCTGTGCAGCCCCGTGCCCGCGGGCACGTACAGCCCAGCTGCCCTGCGTGCCCGCGGGCACGACCGGAGCCCGGTAGAAACCCGGATCAGCCATCACATCGTCCCCGCGTGCCCGCGGGTACGACATCCGCGACGTCGCCGGCGTCCGGGTGGAGCGCCTCGTCCCCGCGTGCCCGCGGGCACGACACGCATCGGAAACCGTCACCGCCCCCGGCCCACCAATCACCGCAATCGACCACCGGCGACTCGTGACCGATCACCACTGGAGCCGCCGCACCGGCATCGGTAGGTTGCCCGGATGGCTCCGGACCCCTCGACGTCGCCACCAGAGGATCCAGACGCCACGGGCATCCACGACCACCCCCGCCGGTGGGGCATTCTCGCCGTGTTGTGCCTTCCCTTGCTGGTCGTGGGCATCGATGGCACGATCGTCAACGTCGCGCTCCCCTCGCTCGTCCGCGAACTCGGCGCCACCTCGACCCAACTGCAGTGGATCGTCGACGCCTACACGATCGTGTTCGCGAGCTTCCTGCTCATCGCCGGCTCGACCGGCGACCGCCTCGGGCGCAAGAAGTGCTTCCTCGTCGGCCTCGCGATCTTCGGGATCGGGTCGGCCGCCTGCGCATCGGCCCGCACCGCCGGTGAACTCGTCGCGTTCCGCGCCGTGCAGGGGCTCGGCGCCGCGTTCATCATGCCCGCGACCCTGTCGATCCTCACCAACGCCTTCCGCGACCCCGTCGAACGTCGCCGGGCCATCGCGCTGTGGGCCGGCGTGTCGGGCCTCGGCGTCGCCATCGGCCCGCTCGCCGGCGGCTACCTGCTCGTGCACCTCTGGTGGGGGTCGATCTTCTGGGTCAACGTGCCCCTCGTCGTCGCCGCCATCGTCGCCGCAGCCGTGCTCGTGCCCGAATCCCGCGACCCGGCGTCGCCCCGACTCGACCTCGTCGGCACCGCACTCTCGACGGTCGGGTTGATCGGACTGCTCTTCGGCATCATCGAAGGCCCCAACCAGGGCTGGACCCACCCGCTGGTCATCGGCGCGTTCGTCGCCGCCGTCGTGCTGCTCACGGCGTTCGTGTTCTGGGAGCGTGCCATCGACCATCCCCTCCTCGACCTGAGCTTCTTCGCCGACGCCCGGTTCAGCGCCGCGTCGATCGCGGTCACCCTCGTGTTCTTCTCGATGTTCGGGTCGGTGTTCTTCGCCAGCCAGTACCTGCAGTTCGTGCTCGACTACTCGGCGCTCAAATCCGGTGCCGCGCTGCTGCCGGTCGCCGCGACCCTGATGATCAGCGCCCCACTGAGCGCGAAGCTCGTCGGCCACGTCGGCACCAAAGTCGTCGTCTCGGTCGGGCTCGCACTCGTCGCCCTCGGCCTGTACCTGTTCTCGTTCGCCACCGCCACCAGCGGCTACGGGCCCATCGCCGGGATGCTCGTCGTCATCGGTGTCGGCATGGGACTGGCGATGGCGCCGGCGACCGACTCGATCATGGGGTCGCTGCCGCCCGAGAAGGCCGGGATCGGCTCGGCGGTCAACGACACCACCCGCGAGATCGGCGGCGCGCTGGGCGTGGCCGTGCTGGGGTCGATCACCACCGCTCTGTACGCCTCGAAGATCGCCTCCCACCCGCAGTTCGCGACGCTGAAGGCCGCGTCTCCCCAGGCGGCCGAGGCCGTGCAGAGCTCCGTCGGCGCCGCCGCCATCGTCGCCGAACGACTCCCGGCCGATGCGGCACGGCTGCTCGACGACACCGCGAACGCGGCGTTCATCGCCGGGGTGCACGCCGCGCTGATCGTCGGCACCGTCGTCGCCCTCGCCGGCGCGCTCGTCGCGCTCGTGTTTCTGCCCGCCCGTCCCCGCGCCACCGATGCCGTCGACCGCCTGGTCACCGACGCGTCGCTCCGGCTGCCCAAAGACCCCGACCAGCGGCTCCAGCTCGCCCGCAGCGCCCTCGAACTCTTCGCCGAAGCCGGCATGTCGAGCCTGACCTACAACGCCGTCGCGGCCCGCTCGGGCATCGGCACCGCGACCCTGGAGCGTCACTGGACCTCACGGGTCGACGCGGTGACCGACGCGTTGGCCGAGATCGTCGCCGCACATCCCGTCCCCGATTCGGGCGACCTCGAGACCGACCTTCGCCGCTACCTGCGCGAGGTCGCCGACCTGTTCGCCGACGACGACGCCAGGCGGGTCCTGCGCACCCTGGTCGCCGAAGCCGGCGACGACCCCGAACTGGCCGCCGCGGTGCGCGACCGCGTCCTCACCCCGTGGGCAGAGGCGCTCGACGCCCGGCTGCGCCGCGCCCGCACCGCAGGCGAGGACCGCGACGACGCGCACGGTGGCATCGATGAGGGAGCGCCCCTGCCGATCGACTCGCTCGACCATGCCTTCGACCAGATCATGGGGCCGCTGTATGCGCGCGCCCTGCTGGTCGGCCCGCCGCCCGACCACGCCCTCGCCGATGCGATCGTCACCGCCGTGGTGGGTTGACCGGTCCGTTCACGAGCAATTCGATCGCCAACCGCATACCGTCGGGCCCATGGAACGCCGAGACCACTGGGATCAGATCGCGGACATCTGGGAAGCACGCGCCGCCGCACTCGCCGGTGAGGTCGACCCCTACGGCGTCGTCGCGATGGACGCCGTGCCACTCGACGACGAATGGTCGATCCTCGACATCGGTTGCGGGCCGGGCGTCACGACCGTCCAACTCGCCGAGCGCGCCGGGCCCAACGCGGTCGTCACCGGCATCGACGCATCGCCGCAGATGATCCTGCACGCGCGCAACCGTCGCCACGACGCGATCCAGCGGGGGCTCATCACCCCCGAGAACGTCGAGTTGCGCGTGGCCGACGCCGGACGCGACGACCTCGGCACCGGCCACGACGTCGTGTTCAGCCGCTTCGGCGTGATGTTCTTCGACGACGCGCACGCGGCGTTCACCAACCTGGCCTCGGCGCTCAAACCCGCGGGCTGGCTGTCGGTCGTCGTCTGGGCCGAGGCCGAACACAACCCGTGGATGGCCCTGCCGGTCTCCGCGGCCGAGAAGCACCTCGACACCTCGGTCGACGCGACCGACCCGTCGGCTCCCGGGCCCTTCACCCTGGCGGATCGGGACGCCACCGCCGAGCTGCTCACCTCGACCGGTTTCGACCGGGTCGACGTCATCGACATCACCCAACCCCGCCGGATCCGCCACGGCAAGGCCCGCGAATGGGCCGCGGTCGCGCTGCGCATCGGCCCGGCAGGCGACGCCTTCCAGGCCGCGTCCGCCGAACAGCAGGAGGCGGTCGTCGACGCGCTCGTCGCCGACCTCGACCGCTACAAGCAGCCCGGACCGACCGGTGACTGGCTGATCCCCGCCCACGCCCGCGCGTTCGTCGCCCGCCGCACCTGAGCGACCCGCCGCCGCGCGTCTACGCCAACGTCGGCACCATCGGCCCCGAAGTTCGGTCAGGGGGTGGTGGTCGTCGGCGCGGTGGTCGACGGCGGCGGGGACGAGCCGGCGGCCTCGAGTTGCGCCGCGATCGTCTTGGCCCGCTCGATCGCCGCGGCATACGCCGTGAAGTCGCCCTTCTTGAGTGCCGCGTCGGCCTCGGCGAACGCCGCGTTGAGCTGACGGATCAGATCCGCCTGCGACCCCGACGCAGCCGGCACCGTCGTCGTGGTGGTCGTGCTCGGCGACGTCGTCGTGGTCGTCGTGCCCGACGAACCCGACGAACCCGGCTGATCACCCAGACCCACGTCCTTGGTCGGGTTGCGTTCCGAGGTCTCGGGCACCCCGTCACCGAACAGGTCGACCAACGCCCCGCGGAACGTCGACTCGACCGCCAC
>JBDZVK010000010.1:18911-25454 GCA_040255725.1 Actinomycetota bacterium | reverse complement strand
TTCAGCGATGGGAGACACCCGGGGGCTGGTGGGTGGCGACGTTGACGTGGTTCCACACGTTGATCGTCGCGATCGCGACCAACAGACCGGCGAGCTGTCGTTCGTCGAACGTCGTCGCGGCACGCTCCCACAGCTCGTCGGACACCGGATCGGGCCGGTCGGCCATCCGGGTCACGGCCTCGGTCATCTCCAGCGCGATGCGTTCCGCGTCGGTGTACCAGTCGGTCTCCCGCCAGGCCGCCACCGAAAAGATCCGTTCGTCGCTCTCGCCCGCGTCCCGCATCTCCTTCGCGTGCATGTCGACGCAGAACGCGCAGCCGTTGATCTGAGACGCCCGGAGGTCGACGAGGCGTTTGACCGGTTCGTCGAGGCCCGATTTTCCGATCGAGGAGATCAGACCCATCATCGCCTCCATCGCTCCGGGCAGCGCGGCGATCGGTTGCTTCATTCTCGGTTCCATGGCGTGACGTCTCCTCGTACGGGTTCTGTTCGTTCTGAGTGGTCATCCTGCCCCCGGATCGTCCGGGCCCGCCGGCTGCGTGACCGATGGAACACCGGCCGGTCGGGCGTCGGCATCTCCCGCCGGGAACGAGATGCACGAACGCGACCGGTGCAATACAGTGGTGTCGCAGCCCTGTACCACGAAGCCGAGGATCCGACCGTGACGATGCTCCCGGAACGCGTGACCCCGTTGCACTACCAGCGCCGTATCGCGCGTCGCTACCCGATCGAGATGACGCTGAGCTGGGCACCCACGGGACGCCGACGCCGGCGGCGCAGTGACCGGACCTGTCAGGCGACGACCGCGAACGTCTCGCTGACCGGGATCGGTTTCGAGTCGGCGGCCCGTCCGGGCGTCGAACACGGGTCCCCGGTGACCATCACGATCGGCGACGTCCGCTGCACCGGCTCGGTGCGGTTCACCCAACCCGGTATGCGGCCCGCCACCCGGTACTACGGCGTCGAGATCGACGATTCGGAGATGATGGCGACGCTGCAGCGGGCGATCGACGACTACCGGCACACCCACGCGCGCCACCCCCGGCACTGACGCGACGCGTTCCGGTCGCCCCGGCAGGCCACCCAGGCAGCTCGCGCGGGCGACCGCGGCGCCCGCCAAGACCGGTGACGGCCGCTCCCTCATCTGGTTGAATACCCCGCTGCGGGGAAGGCCACCGGGCACGCACAGAACCGGCGAGTCCGAGGAGGTGACCCGGAGCGATGGCCAGCCGCATGCAGCATTTCATGGCGTGGGCGAGGCGAGTCCTCGGCTACTGGAACGACGATCGGGAGATGGAGCACGAGGGGAAGGCCGAACAGGTCGCGATCGCCTTTGAAGAAGCCGACGACCCGGTCGTGCCGCGCTCCGACGAACTCGAAGCCGCCCACGAGTCCGACCTGCCGTCGAAACCCGAATGACCACCGCGTCCGGTCCCGCGGCGAACCCGGCTCGCCGGACGGAGGTCTCCCACAGGCGCCGGTCGCCCAGCAGGGATCTCAGGCGGTCGTGAGCGCGCCGACCTTCCCGGCGAGTCGCCGGGTGATCGACTGCAACAGCCGCGACACCTGCATCTGGGAGACGCCGATCGCCGCGGCGATCTCGCTCTGGGTGCGTTCCTCGAAGTAGTACATGCCGATCAACTCACGGTCACGCTCGTCGAGGTCGTCGAGCGCACGGCGCAGGTCGATCAGGTCGGTACTGCGGTCGAAACCGGGATCGCGGGCGCCGAGCGTGTCACGCTCGAAACCGCCGCTCTCGGAGTTCGTCAGGACCGACAGCGGGCCCAGACTTCTGGCGCGGTCGGCCTCCTGGGCTTCGAGCAGGGTCTCGACGTCGATCTCCAGCTCGGCGGCGACCTCCTCCAAGGTGGGCGCACGGCCGAGTTCGGTCGTCAACGAATCGGTGGCTCGCCGGATCGGCGCCGCCAACTCGTGGACCCGACGCGGGACCCGCATCAACCAGCCGTAGTCCCGGTAATGGCGCTTCAACGCGCCGTTGATCGTCAACGAAGCGAAGCCCAGGAACGGACACCCCCGTTCGGGATCGAACCGCTCGAGTGCCAACAGCAGCGCTTCGAACGCCACCTGGCGGAGATCCTCGATCGGCTCACCGTCACGGTGCATCCGACGGGCCATCGCCAGCGCGTAACCCTGGTACTCCTCGACCAGGCGGTTGCGGAGCTCCGGTGTCGACCGGGTGGCGTACTGCACGTGCAGCAGCCACAGGTCCGGGTCGACCCCCGGGGCGTCGCCGTTGCGTGGCAACGTGCGTTGCGCGAGTGCTCGTTCCTCGTCGGTCGCCCCGTCGGTGGTCGGCCGATGCTGGGTTCGGACGCTGCTCGTGGACATGGGTCACTCCTTGGTCAGAGCCTAGAGGCTTCGCTTCCCGGCACGCACGGGTGGCAAACATCTGAGAGGGAATAGCTGTCTGACCTGGCCTGTCGCATCGTGGGCGTGGCCCCGAAACGCGGCAGAACGGCGGTTCAGACGTTGACGTCGAAGGAGACGCGGTGACGGACCAGATCGATGTCGCACCGGTCGACGAAGGGCCGCAGCATCTGCTCTGCCCGCAGGTCGTCCTCGTTCCCGTGGACGGGCGCGACGTCGAAGTCGCCGCGGATCACGACCGAGATGCAGTTGTCGTCACAATCGAGGACGAGGCTCAGGCGCCCCTCCGCACCGTGGCTGCCGAGCACCAGGGCGCAGCTCTCGTCGACAGCCGAGCGGACGTCTTCGACCGCGTCGACACCGAACGCGTACAGCGACATGGTGCTTGCGGTCACCAGGCGCAACACGCGTACCTGCCGATTCTCCGCCGGCACCGAGATCTCGGTGCGTTGAGCGTCACCGCTTGAGCGCGCCATCGGCCAGAGCCTACGGGACGAGCGAACCGGCGGGTCATGACCTCCGGCAGCCATGGCGATCACCGGGGCGCCCACGTCGGATGCTCCTGGTACGCGGGCCTGCCCCGGACCGACCTGCGCATGCTGAGACGTGGCTTGGTGGCGACGACGGTTCCCATGTCGGCCGCACTGCCCGACGCAACCCGGTTTCAATCAGATATGCAGCGCTGCAGCCGGTATTCCTCATCGGCTCGCCGGCGGGTAGAGTCCTCCCCCGAGAGGAACGTGACTGGAGGTTGCGCAGATGGCGATGCCGGAACCGTTCGATGTTCGTGTCGTGCAACGGACGCCGATTCCCATCGTGGAGATCGTGGGCGAGTTCGACCTCTCGGTGAGCGACCGCGCATGGAAGGTGATCGAGTCGGTGATCTCGGCCGACATCGCCGGGCTGACCCTCGACATGGCCGAGGTGACCTTCGTCGATTCACGCGGCCTGAGCGTGCTGGCGCGGGCCCTGCATGCGATGAACGGCGCTTCGCTGACGGTCCGCGGCGCTCCGGAGCGTCTGCGCCACCTGTTCGAGGTCTCGGGCCTGATCAATCTGATCACGCTCGAGTGACCGACACGATTTTCGTGTGAGTTTCGGCACACGCGGGCCATTCGCACAGTAGGATCGAGCCGCGCCGCACGGGCAACGGCCACGACATCCAGTCATCTCGCTGCTGTCATCCTTCCCGATGTCCTCCCTCACTCCCCTGTCCGGAACGCAATCCCCGATCGATGACCGAAAGGTCCTCGATGCGCTGGTCGCTGCGGTGCTCGTCACCGACCGGAGCGGCCGGATCCTGCGTTGGAACTCGACGACCACGGAGATGTTCGGATGGTTGGGCGAGGAGGGACCGAGGCGGGCCGTCCAGTTTCTCCTCGCTTCGGGCACCGCGGCCTCGTCCGGGCCCGAAGGGCCTCACCATCGGGTATCGCTGCGCCGTCACGACGGATCGGTCGGCCACTACGCCGTCGAACGGGCGACGCTCGAGGGCTCCGCCGACCGGCTCACCGTGTGGACCATCACCGAGAACGAGGCCGAGGAGCACGCGCCCGTCCTGGTCCTGCCTCCCGGTGTCGTGGGGCCGCCGGCGTCGACGTCGGCCACGGACCCCCGCAACGAGCTGCTCGCCGATCTCGACGGGGTCCTGAGTCGCTGCCGCACCGGCGGCGAGGTTCTCGAGGCCGTTCCAGGTTCTCTCGTCCCGCCGATCGCGGACTGGTGCGGTCTCTTCCTCGTCCCCGAGTCCCGCACCGAAGGACGCGAAGGAGTTCTCGACTGCAACGCCGTCGCGTCGAACGACCCACTCGGCGCGGCCGTGTGGAGCGCGTACACCTCGTCGTCGTTCACCTCGACCGCGTCCGCCGCCATCGGTACGGTCCTCGCCGCCGGTCACCGCAAACGCCTCGACCACCTCGACCGGCGTTCGATCGTCACCCTGGGATTCTGCGACGACGCGAGCACCGGTCTGCTCGATCACGGCATCCATGCATCGCTGATGCTTCCCCTGCTCTCCGGAGCCCAGCCCGTCGGCGTACTCCATCTGCTCCGTGGCCCCGATCACGAACCGTTCACCGACGACGAGGTGCACTGGCTCTCGCAGATGACCGCTCGGATCGCCGCGACGTGTGCCCCGTTGCTCGAGGCCGAGCGCAATCAGGAACTGGCGATGGTGTTCCAGGAGTCGCTGTTGCCCGACGAACTTCCGGCGATCCCCGGTATGGAGGTGGCCGCTCGGTTCCGGGCGGGCAACGCCGGCGCAGACGTGGGCGGCGACGTCTACGACGTGGTCGCCGCGGGACCCGACCACTGGTCGGTGCTGGTCGCCGACATCTGCGGGCGGGGGCCCACGGCAGCGGCACGGGCCGGCGTGGTCCGACACAGCTTCCGGATGAGCGCCTGGCACGGCGACACCCCGGCGCAGATCCTCGAGTGGCTCAACCGGGCACTGCGGAGCGCCGACGATGACGTCTTCTGCACCGCGGCCGCCGCCTCGATCGACCGGGTCGACGGCGACGTCATCGAGTTGACCTGTGCTCTGGGAGGGCATCCCCAGCCGTTGCTCTGCCGTGCCGACGGCACCGTCGAGCCCTTCGGCGAGTACGGCATGCTGCTCGGCACCGACCTCACCGTCGGCCACGTCGCGACGACGACCCGGCTCGAGCGCGGCGACGCGGTCGTGTTCTACACCGACGGCATCACCGACGTGGCACCTCCCCACCACCTCACCGACGACGAACTCGCCGCCCTGGTCTCCGCGGCCTGGTCGAAGTCGTCGTCCGCGACGGATCTCGCCGATCATCTCCTGATCGAGGCCGACCGGGTGCGCTCCCTCGACCAGCGGTCCGACGACATCGCGCTCCTGGTGCTCCGCCACCACTGACGCCCGGTCCGCCGGTCAGCTCGCCGGCGCCGGAAGGCACGCGCTGCGGGTCGCGGTCACCTGACCCCCGGTTTCCGCCGGGACCTCGCGGGGAAGTCGTGAGCGACCCGGAGGTCGACCCATGACGATGATCGGCAATGTGCGTTCTGAAGGCGGCGACCCGGCGGGCGCGCCCGTGCTGCCGCGCCCCCGGGGACCGCTGTCGGCCGCGATCGTCGATCGACTCTCGGGCGCGCCACACCTGCCGGCGTTCGCGCCGCGGGCGGGTCGGTGGGCACTGCGCGACGACGATCTCCACCTGGCGCTGTGGACCTGCTACGAGTTGCACCACCACGGGTTCGTCGGCGTGGACGACGACGCCGAGTGGGACCCGGACGTGCTGGCGTTCCGCCGCACCCTGGAAGGCGCCTTCGAGACCGCGCTGCGCGCTGAGTTCGCCCTTCAGCGGTATCCGGCCGATCCCGTCGAGGCCCTCGAGGCGATCGCCCGCCGGGACGGACCGCCACTCTCGGCGGCCCTCGAGGCCGAACCGACCCTCGAGCGGATGCGCGAGTTCGTGATCCACCGGTCCGCCTACCAACTCAAGGAGGCCGACGCTCACACGTTCGGGATCCCGCGGCTCCGAGGTCGCGGACGCGCCGCGATGATCGAGATCCAGATGGACGAGTACGGCGGAGGCGAACCCGGCGCCGCGCATGCCGAGATCTTTGCCGCGGCGATGCGCGAACTGGGGCTCGACGACCGATTCGGTGCCTACGTGGATCACCTTCCCGGGACGACCCTGGCCACCGACAACCTCGTCGAGTTGTTCGCGCTGCACCGACGTCTGCGGGGCGCGCTCGTCGGTCACCTCGCCCTGTTCGAGACGACGTCGGTCGCGCCGATGACCCGGTACCTCCACGCGGCCCGGACCCTGGGGGTGTCGCCGGGCCTGGAGCGCTTCTACGCGGTCCACGTCGAGGCCGACGTGCACCACGGCGAGCTCGCGGTCAACGGCATGGTCGAGGGCGTCCTCGACCACGACCCGACCCTCGCCGGCGAGGTCGTCTTCGGTGCCGCGGCGCTCAGCGCCGTCGAAAGGCGTTTCGCCGAACGGCTGCTCGGTCACTGGCGCTGCGGGTCCACCTCGTTGCCGGCCTCGGTGCGGCTCCCGCCGGTCGAGCGGGGCCGGGACGCACCAGGCACGGCCGGGTGACCCGGACCGACGTCGTCGATCCCGAGGACTCCGCAGCGGCGGCGGGGCTCGTGTACGTCGATCCCGAAGAACCGGG
>JBDZVK010000010.1:0-18811 GCA_040255725.1 Actinomycetota bacterium | reverse complement strand
GAACCGGGCGGCGCCGGGCCCGGTCAGGTCTCGATGCTCGCCTCGGCGTCGTCGGCCTCGGCGTCGGCTTCACCGGAGTCGCCCCGGGCTTCGATGAACGAGAACTTTCCGTCGTCCTCGACGATGATCCAGTCGAGCTCGTCGAGATGGCGGTACCCGCGCTTGCGCGCCGCTTCGGCGACGTCGTCGTCGGCCATGCGCAATGCCCGGATCGTCCCCTCCACGAGTTCGCCGTGGCGCAGGATGACCGAGGGTCGACCCTTCAGCACCCGGCGGGACGCGGGGAAGCGGCGGGCGACGAACGACGACGCGACCGCCAGCAGACCGAACGTCGAGATCGCGAGGACGGCGCCGGTCACCGACATGTCCTCCTGGGTGACGCCCTGTTGGACGATGTCGCCGAGGGTCACCAGCACGACGAGTTCGAACGCCGTCACCTCGGCGAGTTCACGCTTGCCCATGGCGCGCAACAACAGCCACAGGAAGAAGTAGACGACCGTGGCTCGAACGACGATCTCCATCTCAGTGCTTCCTCGTCACGGCAGGACCCAGGTCGTGAAGTCGACGTGCGCCGAGGTCGAACCGGCCGTGACCTTCACGTCGCCGTCATGGCGCCATTGGACCCCGGGCTCGAGTCGATGATCGAACCACACCACCAGGACGTCACCCTCGGGCGGGTCGTAGACCCAGCGGGTGCGCTTCCCGTCGACGGTCGACTGCACCGGGTCGGGGTCGAAACCGTTCTCGTCGAACGCCTCGAGATACGACGTGGGCACCGACACCTCGATGGGCTCGTCGAAGCCGCCGGGCCGATGGATCTCGATCGACAGCGGCGCCGACAGACCCGGCCGGGCGACCGCGGGATACTCGACGTCGAGCGACAGGCCGTCGGGACCTCGGCTCGTGGCGTGTGCCGAGCGCACGCCCAGTTCGCCGGCCAGGCCGGCCAGCACGATGGCGAACAGCAGGGCGAGCACCGCCGCGCGGATGCGGCGACTGCGGTGTTCCCGCGGCTCGTCGTCGACGATCGTGGAAAGCGTGTCACCGGGGTCGTCCATGGTCGCGTCAGCGGCTGCGGGCCGCTTCGGTCACCCCATCGTCGACTCGGGTCTGCATCGGGACACCTCGCCTTCCACTCGGACTGCACGTTCGGTGGGCGAACGACTTCGCCACGTCGTCTACCCGGCCCGATGGGTCGGCAAACCGCAAGGCGTGGGGCCGGTTCGACGCTGCGCCGTGGGGAAGATCCTCCGAGCACCGATGCCCGACCGGCTCGCTGCCGCTCACCGACCGTCCGGACCGGGCCAGGACGCCCGCAAGACGAGGAGCTCTTCGTGATCAGCCCAGATCGTGCCCTTGTCGACCTGCCGGGCCATCAGCGGACCCAACGGTCCGGGTCGCCGGTCGATGCCGTCGACGACGAGACCGGCGCACCGCAACGCCTCGACCGTCCGATCGCCGTCGTTGAGCGACGAATGGACGAGCAAGGCCCGACCACCGGGGCGCAGATGGCGCGGGAGCCCGTCGATGATGCGGTCGAGGACCACTCGACCCCCCGAGCCACCGTCCCAGGCCCGCGCCGGCCCGGTGCGAGGCAGTCGCCGGTGCGTGGTGGGCACATAGGGCGGATTGGCGACGATCAGATCGAAGCGTCGGTCGGCGACCGGGCCGTAGAGATTCCCCCGCTCGACCTCGAGGTGGACGCCTTCACGCCAGGCGTTCATCCGGGTCGTCCACGTCGCCAGCAGGCTGATGTCGACCGCCGTCACGTCCGCACCCGCGCGCGCGGCCGTCACCGAGACCGCCCCGGATCCGGCACACAGTTCGAGCACGGTCTGTCTCCACGGCGCCTGGTCGAGCACGTGTTCGCAGAGCAGCAAGGTGTCGGAGCGAGGCCGGAACACCCCTGGGGGAACGATGGTCTTCATGGCTGAACCACTCACCGGGACGGCCCCCCTTCGAACGAGAAATGCCGAATCGGTGTCGCTCGCCGACCTGCGGCGCAGGATCCGGCGATCGGGAAGGGCCACCGTCGGGGTCGAAGAGGAGTACCTGCTCGTGGACGCGATCGGCCGCCCGGTGCCGGCCGCGCCCCGGATCGTGGACCGCGCGGCCGGCGATCGTCGGCTGCGCGGGGAACTGCCGGTCTGCCAGATCGAGATGGCCACACCTCCGCGCCGCGACACCGGGGAGATCGAAGCCGACCTGCGGAGCGGTCGGGCCGCGGTCGCTTCGTGGTGCGAGGGACTCGCGGTGCCGATCTCGGCAGCGGTGCATCCCTTCGTCGATCGGACCTCCGTCTCCGGCGGCCGGGCACGGGACCAGGTCAGGCGTTACGGCTGGTTGGCCAGGCGTCAGCTCGTCGGTGCCCTTCAGGTCCACGTCGCCGTCGGCGATCCCGGCCTCGTCGTCGCCGTCCACGACGAACTCCGGGCGCATCTCCCCCTCATCGCCGGTCTCGCGGCGGCGGCGCCGTACGCGCGTGGACGCGACACCGGCTTCGCCTCGGTCCGTCCCTTCGTGACCGCCCTGCTGCCTCGGCAGGGCATCCCGCCCGCATTCGGAACGCTCGCCCGGTACAGCGAGGCGCTCGACTGGGCGGTGCATTCCGGAGCGGTCACCGATCCGACCGAATGGTGGTGGGACCTTCGCATCCATCCGCTCCACGGCACCCTGGAAGTACGCGTCGCCGACGCCCAACCGACCGTGGCCGATGCGATGGGCGTCGTGGAGTTCGTCGTGGCCCTGGTCAGGCACCTCACCGAGCGCGCGGCCTGCGCCGACCTGCCGGATGCGTGTCCGACCTGGTGCATCGACGAGAACCGGCGCGCGGTGGCGATGGCGGGCCTCGATGCGACGATCATCGACCCGTCGGGCCACCGTCGACGGGGCGACGAAACCGTTCTGGCCCTGGTCGACGAGTTGGAGGCGGCGGGGACGGCCGCCCTCACCCGGACGCGACGCCTCGTCGCCTCGCCGGCCCACCGGCGCCTGCGGGCGTGGGGCACCCCATTGGTCGTCGAACGGCTCGGTGACGCCTTCGGCGAGTGAAGTCCCCGCTCCGGCGTTCGGCCGCGCGCCCCGGGGCCGTTTGACACGGCCCGGTGAGGGGCAGTGGCCGGTCATGGACTGCACCGAGACCTCCGGGGAGCACGCGACCCGTCGCGGAGTCGAGCGATGACGGCGTTCGGCTACACGCTGTCCGGCGAAGAACACGCCCCCGGCGACCTGGTCGACCAGGCCGTGAAGGCCGAAGACGCCGGCTTCTCGTTCGTGTCGGCGTCGGATCACTACCACCCCTGGGTCGGCGTGCAGGGACACAGCCCCTTCGTCTGGTCGCTGTTGGGGGCGGTCGCCGCGCGCACGCACGACCTCGAACTCGCCGTGGGCGTCACCTGCCCCATCATGCGGATCCATCCCGCGGTGGTCGCCCATGCGGCCGCGACGACCTCGCTGCTGTCGGGGGGACGCTTCACCCTCGGTCTGGGCACCGGTGAGGCGTTGAACGAACACATCACCGGCGAGCGCTGGCCACCGGCCCCGGTGCGTCTCGACATGCTCCGCGAGGCGATCCTCGTGATCCGGCGGCTCTTCTCCGGCGAGACGGTCGACCATCACGGCACGTACGTGACGGTCGAGAACGCCCGCCTGTTCGATCCGCCGGCGCACGAGCTGCCGATCGTCGTCTCGGCGTTCGGCCCGCGCGCCGCCAAGATGGCCGGACACATGGGCGACGGACTCTGGGGAACATCGGGTGACCCCGATGCGGTCGAGGGGTTCGAGGCGGCCGGTGGTTCGGGACCCCGCTACACCCAGATCACGGTGTGCTGGGACGACGACGAGGCCCGGGCCCGCGAGACCATCCGCGACCGCTGGCCCAACGGCGGCATGCCCGGGCAACTCAGCCAGGACCTGCCGACCTGGGTCCACTTCGAACAGCTCGCCGACCTGGCCCGCTCCCACGCCGATGTCGAGCGAGTGCCGGCCGGCCCCGACCCGGCCGCCTATGTCGAGGCGGCACATGCCGCCGTTGACGCCGGCTACGACCACGTGTACTTCCACCAGGTCGGCGACGACCAGGACGGCTTCCTGCGGTTCTGGAGCAAGGAACTGCAACCCGCGCTCGGCGGCTGACGTCGACGGGCGCGGACCTACGACCGGAGAGCCGCCGCCCACCCGGCGGGGCGACGCGTCGGACTCAGTGATTGCGCAGCGCGTCGATGAGTTCGGACTTGTTCATCTTGGAGCGGCCGTCGATGCCGATGTCGCGGGCCTCCTCGAGCAGTTCGTCCTTGGTGCGGTCCTCGTAGGGGCCGCCCTCGCCTCCGCGTCGTCCGACCTCCGAACGCCCTTGCCTGGCGGACTGGTTGGAGATGCGCGCGGCCTTCTCCTTGCTCATCCCCTCGTCGCGGAGTGCGTCGTACTGGTCCGGGTCCTTGATGGCGGGGCCGTGGCGCTTGCCTGGCATGGTTGCCTCCTCGGTTCGGTCGGTGCACCCGCGGCACTTCCCCACCGGCGGCGTGCGCAATCGGAACGGGACCGCGTTTCGGGCGGACACCGATGGGGAAGTCGCCGTCGCGATGCCACGAAGTGTCGACACGCCGGTCCGCGAGGTCACCACCTCGGTGTTCCGCATCCCGACCGACCAACCCGAGGCGGACGGCACGCTCGCCTGGGACCAGACCACGATGGTGGTGGTCGAGGTGGCTGCGGAGGACTGTCGCGGTCTCGGGTGGACCTACGCGCCCGCAGCGGCCGCCGCCGTCGTCGACGACACGCTGGCCGACATCGCCATCGGTCGCGACGTCCGCGACATCCCGGCGACCTACGAGAGCGCCTGTCGGGCGGTGCGCAACCAGGGTCGGGCCGGCATCGCGGCCTGTGCGATCTCCGCGGTCGATCTGGCTCTGTGGGATCTGCTTGCCCGCCTGTCGGAGCAGCCGTTGCACCGGCTCCTGGGAAAGGTCCACGACGACGTCGCGGTCTACGGCAGCGGCGGGTTCACCACCTACGACGAACACCGACTCGACGAGCAGCTCGCCCACTGGGTCGACGACGAGGCGATTCCCCGCGTGAAGATCAAGATCGGTGAGGACCGCGGCCACCGCGAAGACAGGGATCTCGCCCGGATGCGTCAGGCCCGGGCGCGCATCGGAGACGACCGCGACCTCTTCGTCGACGCGAACGGGGCCTACGGGGTCGCCCAGGCCGTCCGCGTGATGCAGCGGGCCGCCGACGCGAACGTCGTCTGGTACGAGGAACCGGTGACCTCCGACGATCTCGACGGGCTACGCCGGGTCCGTGAGTCGGTGTCCGCGGACGTCGCCGCCGGTGAGTACGGGTGGGAACTGTGGAGTCTGCGACGGCTGTGCTCCCACGGCTCGGTCGACTGCCTCCAGGCCGACGTCACCCGCTGCGGCGGCATCACCGGGTGGCGTCAGGCCGCCACGGTGGCGTCCGCCCACGGGTTGGAGATCTCCGGGCACTGCAGCCCCCATGCCCACGCACATGTGGCGAGCGCGACGGCGAATGCCCGGCACCTCGAATGGTTCCACGATCACGTCCGCATCGAGTCGATGTTGCTCGACGGCGCGCTCTCCCCCACCGGCGGTGTGGTGACCCCGGACGGCGGGCGACCCGGCAACGGCTACACCTTCCGCACCTCGGACGCGGAAGAGTTCCGCATCCGCTGAAGAGCCGAGCGTTTGCCTTCTCGCCGCTCGGGGAAGCTCCGGTGCATCCCCAATCCCAAGGAGGTAGATCATGAAGATCTCCGCACTGCGAGGTGTCCCCAGTGGCATCCTGCTCGTTCTCCTCGGTGCCTGGGTGGCGATCATCCCGTTCGTCGGTCCACTCTTCGACTACTCGATCGGCTCCACCGAGGCCTGGACCTGGCAGACGGGATGGCTCTGGTTGAACGTGCTTCCCGGAGCGGCCGCGATCCTGGCCGGCCTCGTCATGCTCGGCACCTTCCGCCGCATGAGTATCGGTTCGGCCGGCGTGCTCGCCGCCGTCGCCGGTGGCTGGATCGTCGTCGCACCCCAGGTGAGCCGGGTCTGGAACGACGGCTTCCCGGCCTCGGGCGCGGCCTACGGCTCCGCCGACCGTCAGGTGCTCGAGGTGCTGGGCTATTTCCTGCTCTCGGGTCTGTTGATCGCGCTGATCGGCGCGTTCTCGGCCGGACGGAGCTCGGTCGAATCGGTCCGTGACGTCGAGGTCGACGACGGGGCACGCTCGCCGTTGGCCGTCCCGCGGCGTTCCGCTCCACGGCGTCGCCCGGCCGGCCACGCCGTGCCCAATGCGCGGGTGCGCACGATGACCGGTCACCGCGCGAGCGTCACGAACCCCGGCCCCACCGGCGAGAGGTGAGCCGATGACCTCGCAACCGCTCGACGGCAGGCGGATCGCGTTCATCGCGACCGACGGTGTCGAAGCCGTCGAGTTGAGCGAACCCTGGACGGCGCTGGTCGAGGCCGGCGCCGTCCCCACGCTCCTTTCGCTCGAATCCGGGACCATCCAGGGGTTCGATCACCTGACCCCGGGCGAGAAGTTCTCGGTCGACAACACCGTTCTGCACGCGCACGCGGACGACTACCGCGGGCTCGTACTCCCCGGTGGGGTCGCGAACCCGGACCGGCTCCGCACCGACGGGGCCGTGCTCGATTTCGTACGCGCCACCGCCGAGGCCGGCACGCCGATCGGCGTCATCTGCCACGGACCGTGGACGTTGGTGAGCGCCGGGTTGGTCGAGGGGCGGCGGCTGACGTCCTGGCCCAGCCTGCGCGACGATCTGGTCAATGCGGGAGCGGACTGGGTCGACGAGGAGGTCGTGGTCGACGATGCGGGGCCGAACTCGATCGTCTCGAGTCGCAGACCCGACGATCTTCCGGCCTTCTGCAAGACCATCGTGGAGCGTTTCGCGAACGACTGACGGGTCGGGTCGGCTCAGGCCGGACCCTTCGAGGGGTGGACCGGGCCGTTCCGGGCAGGTCCACCCCTCAGACGCGCCCCCGCGGCCGTGATGACGTCGTCGGGGGTGATCGCGAGCAGACCGGGATCCGGTGACGATCCGTGCGGGTCACCGGTCCGACCGGCCCAGAGCACGGTGTGGGGTCCATCGGCGGGCGGACCCCACACCGCCGGCGACGACGGCCCGAACAACGTCACGGTCGCCACCCCCAGTGCGGTCGCCAGATGGGCGACCCCGGTGTCGCCGGACACGGCGAGACGGGCGCCCGCGACCAGGTCGACGAGCCCGGCGAGGTCGGTTCGTCCCGACTGCACGTCGATGTCGGGACAGATCCGCGCCATGGCGACACCGAGTGGGCGTTCGTCGGATGATCCCGTCACGACGACGCGGTAGCCGACCTGCGCGAGGTGGCGGGCGACCCTCGCGAAGCGGTCCACGGGCCAGCGGCGGGCCGGCGCGGCAGCACCGGGGTGGACGATCACCCGGTCGGGCGAGCCGTCACCGGCGTACGCGACGAGTCGATCGCGTCGGTCGACCGGAGACCCGGTCGCGACCTCGACCAGGCGACACCACCGCTCGGAGTCGTGCACCCCGTCGACCCAGGCGACCAGGTGTTCACCGGGTGCCGAGTCGGGTCGTCGACCGTTCGCGACGGTGTGGGAAACCAGCCGGCGGGGCCTGGTCGCCCGCAGCAACTCGACGCTCTCGGGTCCGCGGCCGTGCAGGTTCACGGCCAGGTCCGCGCCATGGGTCGTCGAGACGAGGGGTTCGTCGAGACCGCGCTGGACCACGATCTCGTCGGCGAGACCGGCGAGCCGCACGAGGGGTTCGAGGGGCGCGGCCGTAGCCAGGGTCAGCCACCCGGATGCCCTCCGCAGGGCGCGCAACGCCGGAATGGCGGTGCACAGATCTCCGAGCCCCAGCGCGCGCAGCGCGACGGTCCGCTCGGCCGCCGCCATCAGGGCCAGGAGACCTCGTCGGGCCCGGCCACCACGAGCTCTTTGATGTCGCATCCGGGCGGCTGGGTCAGCGCGAAGAGCACGGTGTCGGCAACAGCGGCGGGGTCACACAGATGGGCGTCCGGTCCGGGCCGGTACTGCTCCGCGCGGCCTTCGAAGAACGACGTCGCCATGCCGCCGGGTGTCAGCATGGTGATCCCCACCCGTCCCTTGAACTCCTCGCACAACGCCCGGGTGAAGCCGACCACGCCCCATTTCCCGGCGCAGTAGGCCGACGCGTCGCCGGCGACGCGGTGGCCGAGTGTCGACGCGACCGTGACGAGACGTCCCCCACTGCGTTCGAGATGGGGAAGACTCACCCGGGCGACCGCGGCGGTGCCGAAGAGGTTCACCCGCACGATCCGCTCCCACTGTGATGCGGGGAGCTGGGTGAAGGGCGAGGGAAGGTCGATGCCCGCGCAGGTGACCACGCCTCGCAGGTCGGGCTCGTCGTCGAGCAGTTCGGCGAGCAGTCGTTCGGTCGAGGGGGTGTCGGCCAGGTCGACCTGGTGGATCGGCCACGGGGCTTCCGCGGTGTTGCGGTCGAGTACCAGCGGTCGCCCCCCGGCGGCGGCGACCCTCGCCGCGACGGCCGCGCCGAGTCCGGATGCGCCGCCGGAGACCAGCACCGACGCGTCGTCGAGCGAGCGGCCCGGGAAAGTTGCCGATGCTTCAGCCATGAGCGCGTGCCTCCGCGATGAGACGGGTGGTGGAATGACCCGAGTGGTAGGGCAGGGTGAGCACGACGCCACCCCATTCGGCGACGGTGGCCGCCTCGGGCAGTGTCGCGATGTCGTAGTCGCCGCCCTTGGCGAACACCTCGGGACGGAGCCGGGAAAGAGCGACCGACGGGGTCTTCTCGTCGAAGACGACGACGTCGTCGACGAAGCTCAGCGAGGCGAGGATCGCGGCCCGGTCCTGTTCGTGCTGCACCGGCCGACCCGGGCCCTTGAGTGCCCGCACCGAACGGTCGGAGTTCAACAGCACCACGAGTCGGTCGCCGAGACGACTGGCCGCCTCGAGAAAGCGGACGTGTCCGACGTGCAACAGGTCGAAGCAACCGCTGGTCGCCACGAGGCCACCCGGCCGCCCTTCCGGCCCGGTGCGTCGCGGCGGTCCGGGCTGCCCGGCGACGCCGGTGACCCCGCCGCCGGCGACGAAGTCGCTCGCCGTGGCGGTGGCGGCACTCACGGCCTCTCCGGTCAGGCAGCCGGCCGCGAGGTGCGCGGTCACCGACGCGCTGAAGGCGTCACCGGCGCCGCAGGCGTCGACGGGGCCGCCGAGGACCCTCGGCGCGGGACACATCAGTGGGGTGCCCGAGCGGTCACAGACCAGGGCACCGGACCGGCCGAGGGTGATCGCGACCGCGTCGGCACGCCACTGGGCGAGCAGGGCGTCTGCGAGTGCCAGAGCGGCGCGGATCGGGTCGGTTCGATCCGTCGAGGCCTCCGGGCCGAACCGCCGGGCCTCGGCGAGATTGGGGGTGACCAACGTCGCGCCGGGGACGGGTGCCCGACCGCGGGGATGGGGGTCCCACACCAGTGGCGCACGGCCACGGCCCTCCAGCGCCTGCCGGAGGGTGGGCTCGGCCAGCAGGCCGCAGCCGTAGTCCGACACGAGCACCGCGGCAGCACCGGTGAGCACCGTGCGGGCGTTCCGCGGTGACGCCACCCGGCCGACACTTCCGCCGGTGTCGACCCGGGCGATCCGCTGTCCGCCGCCGACGATACGGGTCTTCGTCGGTGTCGCCGTCGACGCCCCGAGGTCGAAGACCTCGACCCCCGCTTCCTCGAGCAGACCGCGGACGCGTCGCCCGGAGTCACCGCCCAGGGCGGTGAGGAACCGGACCGGTCCCTGATGATGGCGGCGCGCGAGCTGCGCCGCCAGCGCGGCGCCCCCCGGCCGTGCCCGCTCGACCGCGTGTTCGACGACCGGTACGGGCGCATCGGGAGCCAGGCGGTCGACGTCGCCGGAGACGTCGATGTCGAGAAGCGCGTCACCGACGACGACGAGTGCCCCGACCGCCGATCGGTTCATGCCGTCGCCTCCGCGGAGACCGGGGCGACGGCCGTCGCGATGCCGTGGAGCGCCCGGCGGGTGGAGGCCGCGATCTGTGACCAGCCGTAGCCGCCTGCGCGCGCGGTGCCGGCACGTCCCATCGACGCCGCGAGGCGGGGATCGCATCGCAACCGGTCGAGCGCCGTGGCGATCGACGCGGGATCGCGGGGTGCCACCAAGAGCCCCGTCACCTCGTCGACGACCGTCTCGGCGAGTCCGCCGACCCGGGTCGCGACCACGGGCACGCCGCAGGCCATCGCCTCGAGCGCGACCATCCCGAACGGCTCGTACCAGGGGCAACAGGCGACGACCGATGCACCGCGGAGGACGTCCGGAACGCGGTGCCGTGGCACGGCGCCGACGAAGCCGACCCGATCGGCGATGCCGAGATCGGCGGCCAGTCGTCGATACCGCACGACCAGCGGATCGTCGTCGAGATGCGCCGGGTCGGGTCCGCCCACGACGAGCAGCGACGTGGCCGGGACCCGCGCCGCGGCTTCGATCACGTTTCCCACCCCCTTGCGTTCCACGAGTCGACTGACGCTCACCACCTGGAAACGTCCCGGGTCGCCCGCCGGTGACCCGGGACGGAACCTGACGAGATCCACGCCACACGGGATCGTGACCACCCGCGCAGGTGCGACCCCTTTCGCCCGGTGCTCGGCCGCCTCCTTGCCGGTCGTGGCGATGACCAGGTCGGCCGACCGCGCGACCCGTTCCTCGACGGCGATCCGTTCGGGTGGGCTCGTGTCGCCTCGGGGCTGTTCGCGATGCTTCTCGGCGCCCAGTGCATGGAACGTGACCGCCGTCGGCACCCCGGTGGCCGCCCTCGCCCGCAGCGCGGCCGACGCGGACATCCAGAAGTGTGCATGGGCCGCGTCGGGTCGGTCGCGGGTCCACTCGCGGACCAGCTCGAACGCGAACCGGTCCATGTACGGCCACAGGTCGTCGCGGGGAATCGGACAGGCCGGGCCGGCGTCGATGTGAACGACCTCGACCCCGCGACCCATCGGCACGACGCGGGGCAGCGCGGCGTCGTCGCGCCGGGTGTGGACGCGCACCCGCGCGCCCTGGGCGGCCAACGCCGTGGCCAGTGCGGCGACATGGACGTTCTGCCCGCCCGCCTGTTCGCCACCCATCGACGCCAGCGGGCTGGCGTGTTCCGAGATCAGGTCGATCCTCATCGGGTCACCTCCTCGAGGAGCCGATTCCAGTCGTCGTGAAAGCGGTCGAGTCCGAATGAGTCACGCGCGGCGCGCCGTGCCACCGTGCCCGCGGCGGCGGCCGCCTCCCGGTCGTGGGTGTAGGTCCGGACGGCCTCGGCGAGCACGCCCACCCGGTTCGACACCACACCAGCGCCCGGGGGAACCGCGTCGGGCGTCTCGGTGGTGGCGAGTGCCACGATCGGCATGCCGATGTGCATCGCCTCGACGAGCGCGAGCCCCAACGACGTCCAGCGATAGGGATGGACGTACACGCGTCGGCGAGCGAGCTCGCACTGCAGACGATCGTGGGGCAGATTGCCACACGGCTCGATGCCCTCGATCGGCGCGAGGGCGTCCTGGCCCATCCCGAACAGGTCCGTCGGTGCGGCCGCGCCGATCGCCGGGTAGAGGTCGGTGCCGACGGCCCGGCCGCGGCGCGCGGGCTCGTTCGCGACGATCGCCGCGTGCGACAGATCCCCGACGAACGAGCACCGGGGAACCGCACTGCCGTGATCGATGACGACGGTGCGGGTGGTGCCGCAGTCCCACATCAGCTGATTGGTGGCCGTGACGTGCACGATCGTCACGTCGTCGCGGTCGGCAGCGGGGTGTCGGGTGGCTGCGGCCGGTCCGCCCGGCGTGTTGTGTTCGACCCAGACCAGCGGCACGTCACGCCCGGGAATGCGGCCACCGAGCCAGTCCTGGGCGAGCAGCTCCTGTTCCTGGGACTGGACGACGACGACGTCGACCGGTAGGTCGGCGAGCTCGACCGGATCGACCTGGCGGGCGCGTTCGGGCCATCCCCAGCCTTCGGCTCGCCCCTTTCCCTGGGGAGGGTGGTCAGGGAGGAACGGGATCAGGAAATCGTGGTCGCCCGAGACGAACGAGGTCATCCACGCGGCGTGGACGTGCCACGCGAGCACGTTCATGCCGGCAACCTCGTGGTCCGGGCCTCGCCGCCGAGGTGGACGTGCACGGCGGCGAGCAGCGACTCCGCGGTGACCCGGTCGACGCAGGGCTGGCCACGTCGGGGACACACGGTCGCCCGACACCCGCGGCACACGATCTTCTGATCGCCGAGCACCGTGAGATCGTCGGTCCAGGGATGCCAACCCGCCACATCGACCACCGGGGCGAAGACCGACACGATCGGTCGGCCAAGCGCCGCGGCGAGGTGGGCCGGACCGGTGTTGCCCACGACCACCACGCCGGCCCGCGCCATGACGGCAGCGAGCTCCTCGACGGTCGTCCGGCCGCCGAGGTCGTCGTCGGGAGAGGCGAGATCGGCGGCGATCGTCGCCGTCTCCGCAGCGGTGCCGGTCGCCACGACGCGGCGCCCCTCGGCGACAAGGGCCCGGATCATCCCGCGCACCGGACGCCGCGGCAGCGCACGCGCCGGCACACTCGCTCCCGGATGCACGACCACGACCCCGTCGGTGACGTCGACCGCTCCGTGCACCGTTCTGATCCGCAGTCGCTCGCCGTCGACGTGCCGATACCCGGCCGCGGCGGCCACCGCGAGGTTGCGGCGAACCTCGTGTCCGGTGACGTGGCGGAGCCGAACGTCGAGGAGCGCCCCGGGATGATCGTCGCTGATCCCGGCGATCGCCGCCGTGTCGGCCAGTCGGAGCATCAGTGCGACGGGCAACGGGCTCTGGTGCCACGACGTGAACACGACGGCGGCGTCGAACGGCGCCGCTCGCCAGCGGTCGATCGCCCGGTTGACGGCGCCGCCGGAGAAGCGCGTGTGCCCGAGAGGGACCCACGGCGCGTCGAGCACCTCGACCCGATCGACGCCCGGAAGCAGCGCCGCGGCCTCGGCGCCCCTGGGACCGGCGATGAACGTGACCTCGTCGGCACGATCGGCGACGGCCCGCACCGCCGGGCCGGTGAGCAGCACGTCGCCGAATCCGTCGAGACGGACCACGGCGACACGCCCGCCCGTGCCGAACGGTTCGCCTTCGACCGCGGCGGGGGTGAGGCCCGGTGCGGCCCGTCGGCTCGTCATGTCGCACCCGTCAAGGCCATCGCCACGGCTTCTGCGACGTTCGGCGCGACGTTGGGAGCGGTCGCCACCTCGTGGGGTGCGGTCTCGGCGTTCGGGACGAGGATCGCCCGCGCCCCGACCGCTGCGGCCGCTCCGAGGTCGCCGGCGGTGTCGCCGATCACCACACACTCGGCCGGATCGACGCCGAGCCGGTCGATCACGTCGGTGAGCAGACCGCGGCGCGGCTTGCGGCAGTCGCAGTCGTCGGAGGCGGTGTGGGGGCACCACGCGATCGCGTCGAACGGTCCGACGAGCTGCTGAAGGCGTTCGTGACAGGCCTCGACCTCGGTTGCGTCGATCCATCCGTGCCCGACCGCACTCTGGTTCGTGACCAGTGCCACGGCGACGCCGGTCGAACGGAGGCGCGCGAGCGCGTTGCCGACCCCGGCGAAGGGGGCGACGAGTCGGTCGTCACCGTTGTAGGGGACGTCTTCGATGAGGGTGCCGTCCCGGTCGAACAGCACGGCCGCCGGCGGGCGGGGCCGTCGTGGCCGGCGGGTGGCGAGACCCCAGAGCCACCAGGCGACCGCGGCGGGCGGGATCGCCAGGGTGGAGGCGGCCACGCCGAGCAGGTCCGACGGCGTCCGATCGACCCCGGATGCACGGTCGGCGAGGAGCTCGCCGTAACCACTGGCCACGACGGCGGCCGTCACCGCAGCGGCGCCGCGGTGACGACGCCACAGCAGCGACGTGGAAGCGAGTGCTCCCATCAGGGCGAGATGGCGATGCAACCGACCCCGCGGCGACGACGAAGCGGCGCGCCAGGCCCGACCGTGCAATCGACGCATCGCCACGTCGTCGGCGTTGCCTCGTTGTCGCCCGATCGCGGCCGCCCAGGATTCGGTCCGCACCGGATGCTCGGTCAGCCGCTCACCCCTCACCAGCTCGCCCAGCTCACCGGCCCGCAGACCCAGGTCACTGTCCTCGCGGTAGGCACGTCGGAACGACTCGTCGAACCCGCCGGTCTCGGCCAGCGCCCGACGCCGATAGGCCATGTCCGCCGTGATCCAGCGGCCGGTCTCGAGCTGACGGGTCTGGCGATCCCGGTCATCGAGTGGGCCGGGCCCGACGGGCACGCGGATCCGTGCCTGGACACCCACGGTCCGGTCGTCGGCCGTGGCGAGATCGTGTTCGAGTGCCATCAGCCAGCCCGGCCCGAGGGCCACGTCGTCGTCGACGAACACGATCCACTCCGCCGGCGAGCAACGCCAACCGGCGTTGCGTGCTGCCGCGGGGCCGCGGCCGCCGGTGCGCACCACCCGGATCCGTGGTGGCGCCGGGTCGAGCACGGCCGGTGGCGCCGGGGTTCCGGCGCGGTCGTCGGCGATGATGATCTCGGCGAGGCGGCACGCAGATCCCCCCGTCGACCGCTCCGCCTGTCTGCGGATCTCGTCGATGAGCGGACCCAACGACGCGCGGCCGATCGTGGGGATCACGACGGCGTACGTCGCTCGGCACACCGGGAGCCGAGCCGACGCGTGCGCGCGAGGCGGGACGGGCGACGGCCTCCACCCACCGGTGTCCGGCCCACCGGTGTCCGGCGGAGTTCGCTCCGACGCGTCGCGTCGCCGCCGAACCGATTGCGAAGGGGCCGGATGCACGTCGGTTGACACTTGGGGGCACTGTCCGACTTCGCCGGGTCCAAACGAGTCGCTTCGGGAATCGGTCGGCTTCAGACGACCTGATCGTCGGCCGAGCCGGACCCGTCGGCGAAGAAGTGTCTGCGTTCGACGAGGAACGGACCGAGGGCGAGCACGTCGATCGGGGCCGACCCGAAGCACTCCAGGGCGTCCCGCGGGGAGTCGACCATCGGCCTACCCGCGGTGTTCAACGACGTGTTGACGAGGACCGGCAGTCCCGTCCGTCGCTCGAAGGCACACAGGCACCGGTGCAGGACGGGTTCGACGTCGACGTTCACCGTCTGGATCCGGGCGGTGCCGTCGACGTGCACCACGGCGGCGAGCCGTGATCGCCACTGCGGTGCCACTCGGTGGGTGAACAGCATGAAGGGGCTCGGCAGCGGTCCACCCGAGAAGATGTCGGCCGCGCGTTCCTCGAGCACCAGAGGGGCGACCGGTCGGAACTTCTCGCGTCCTTTGATGTCGTTGAGACGATCGAGATTGCGCGCCGGGCCCGGGTGGGCGAGCAGGCTCCGATGTCCCAGCGCGCGCGGACCGAACTCGGACCGGCCCTGGAACCACGCCACCACCGCGTCGTCCGCGAGGCGCGCCGCCACGGCGTCGGCGAGGTCGTCGGGGCGACGATAGGGCACCCGTGCCCGCCCGAGCACCGCCTCGATCGTGGCGTCGTCCCACGCCGGGCCGAGCGCGGCCGTCCGCATCGGTTCGACCGGTTCTCCGAGTTCGAGCGCGGTCGCGACCGCGGCGCCCAGCGCCGTACCGGCGTCACCCGCCGCGGGCTGGACCCACACCTCGTCGAACGGGCCCTGTTCGAAGACCCGACTGTTGGCGACACAGTTCAGGGCGATGCCTCCGGCCATCGCGAGGCACCGTTCCCCCGTCCGTCGGCCCAGCCACCCGGCGTAGTCGACCAGGACCTCCTCCAGGCGCGTCTGCACGGTCGAGGCCAGATCGATCTGGGCCTGCACCAGCGAACCGTCGCCCCGGCCGGGCGCCGCGAACTTCGACCAGTCGACCCGGTCGGTCACGACCCCGCCGTGACGGTCGAGCCTCACGAGTCGGCGGAACTCCTCGAGGTGGCGGGGCTTGCCGTACGAGGCCATGGCCATCACCTTGTACTCGTCGGAGCTGCGCCGGTAGCCCAGATGGGCGGTCAGCTCCTCGTACCAGAGGCCCAACGAGTTCGGCAGCGCCGTCGTCGCCAGCACTTCGAGCCGGCCGTCCACCGCGTGGCCCGCGAGCCCCGAGGTGCGCTCGCCCCGGCCGTCGAGCACCAGGACCGCGCACGACGGAAACGGCGCCAGGCCGAACGCCGACGCCGCGTGGGCGACGTGATGGGGTACATGGCGCACCCGTGAGACGTCGAGACCGGCCAGGACGGTGTGCAGGAACTGCGGCGCCCGGGAGGCGTACAGGGTGCGCAACGATTCCCACGCGTCTGCGCCGCGTCCGGGGTCGGTCGGTGCGAGCGCCGGATCGTACGAATAGGCCACCGCATCGAGATCTGCCGCCTCCACTCCCCCGGCGTCGAGACAGAACCCGATCGCCGATTCGGGGAGCTCCCACGTCGCGAACGGCACCGGCGTCTTGCCGTGCTTTCGACGGCTGAAGCGCTCCTCTTCGGCGGCTGCGACGACGACCCCGTCGACGACCAGGGCCGCGGCCGGGTCGTGGAACACCGCGTTCACTCCGAGGACCGCACTCATGGAACAGGTGCTTGCCCGTGGCCGGGATTGCAAGCACATCGGCGGTTTGGCCCTCGACCCCCGGGACAGTCTCGGAAGGCCGACACCTCGTCGACGCCTCAGGAAAGGAACCGCCCATGACCCACGTGCGCGACATCATGAATCGCGGCCTCGACCACCTCACGGTCGACAGCTCCGTGGCCGACGCGCTCGCCTGCATGCACGACGAGGACATCGGGGCCGTGCCGGTGTGCTCCGCCGACGGTCGACTCCAGGGAATGGTCACCGACCGCGACGTCGCGATGCGGCTCGGCGAATCGCCGTTCGACCCTTCGTCGACGAATCTGTCCGAGGTGATGACCGCCACCGAGGTCGTCACGATCGGAGCCGACGACGACATCGCCGAACTCGTCGACACGATGACCCGGCACCAGCTTCGCCGGTTGCCCGTCATCGACGGCAACGAGGTCATCGGGGTGGTGAGCCAGGCCGACGTGGCGAAGAACTGCGACGCCGGCATGGTCGCGAACATGCTGGCCGGCATCTCCCGGCCATGACGCACGGTCGGCTCGGGTCCCCGTCCGGGTCGCGGCGGTCGGCCGGTTTCCGTTGAGAGCCGGAGATCTCGCGATCGTCGTCGCGACCCGGAACCGGCGCGACGAGTTGGATCGGACCCTCGGCCACCTCGGGTCGCTCCCCGAGCAGCCCACGGTGGTGGTCGTCGACAACGCTTCGAGCGACGGCACCGCGGACGCGGTCGCCGATCGGCATCACGGCGTCGAGACCATCCGTCTGCACGAAAACCTGGGCGCCGCCGCCCGCAACGTCGGCGCCGAGTCGGCCCGAAGCGAACTCGTCGCCTTCTGTGACGACGACACCTGGTGGGAGCCGGGGTCGCTCACCACGGCGGCCCGGGTCTTCGAGACGAACCCCCGAGCGGCGGTCGTGACCGCCCGCATGCTCGTCGGGCCCGACGATCGTGTCGATCCGACGTGTCTGGTGATGGCCGAGAGCCCTCTCCGCTCCGGAGCCGAAACGGCGATCCCCGTCGTGGGGTTCATCGCCGGCGCGTCGATGGTCCGGCGTCGGCCCTTCCTCGAATGCGGCGGGTTCTCGCCGCGTTACGTCATCGGCGGCGAGGAGGAGCTGCTGGCCATCGATCTGTTGACGGCCGGATGGAGTCTGCACTATCTGCCCGAGGCGGTCGTCCATCATCATCCGTCGCCGAGCCGGAACCGACGCCGTCGGGACCGGATGCATGTCCGCAATCGGATCTGGACGACGTGGCTCCGCCGTCCGGCGGGCACGGCGCTACGCCGGACGGGGCAGATCCTGCGGGATGCCGATCCCGGATCGGCCCTGCTCGGCGCCGTCGACGCTCTCGCGGCGACCCCGTGGGTGGCGGGGCAACGCCGCATCGTTCCCCCACACGTCGAGGCCGTGCTGCGCACCGTGGAAAGCCCCCGGAACGATGGACCCGACCGCGCCGGGCGCCGTTCCGGCCCGGACCGTTTGACTCGAACCGATCCGGTCAGTGCCCGTGAACCCACCCCGTGAGGAGGCACCGATGTCCTTCGACCCACTCGACCAGCCGGGGATCGCCGTTCCAGACCAGTTCCGCAACTGGTCCGAGATGAGCGTCGCACCCTTCGACAAGCGCGAGGTCGACCCCTACACCCGCACGCGCGTCATCCTGATGAACGGTATCGAGGTCGAGGCCGCGCTGTTCTCGCACCAGTTCGCCCGGCACACCGACGACGTCGACCTGAAGCGGGCCCTTGCGACCAACCGCCGCGTCGACCAGCAGCAGCAGAAGTCGGTGAACGGTCTCAACCCCGGCGATCAGACCCCGCTGGAGACGACGCTGGGCTATGAACAGGTCGCCGTCGATCTGACCGCATGGCTCGCCCGACACGAACCCGACCCGGCGATCAGGAATGCACTCGACTTCGCGTTGCTCGAGGACTTCGACCATCTGTACCGGTACGCCAACCTGTTCGACCTGCTCTACGGCGGCCACGCCGACGACATCACCCGCGAACTCACCGAGATCATGCCGGGACGACCGACCCATCTCGAGCACAGCCATCCCGACGACGGCATCCGCCGACACTTCGACACGTTCTCGGTCGACCCGCTGTCGAGGATGCACGTGATGACGATCACCGCCGCCGAACAGCAGACGATGAACTTCTACATGAACCACGG
>JBDZVK010000225.1:2482-4621 GCA_040255725.1 Actinomycetota bacterium | reverse complement strand
GAGAACCGGGTCCGCCAGTGGCCGGGTTCGACCTCGTTGGCGTCGAAGCTGAACCCCTGGGACGACAGCACCCCTTCCAGCGGGGTCGGTTCGAAGGGCGCCACGATCACGAGGTCCTCGTCGCCGAGTTCGCCCACGGCGTTCATGATGGTCTCGAAGGGTTCCTCACCGGCGTCGATGATCGGGCGGACGTCGAGCACGCGGGCGCGCTTGGTGAAGGTCGTCTGCCAGGTCCCGTCGTCGAACTCGGCCCCGGCCCAGGTCGTCTCGCCCGGACGGACGGTCTCGAGTTCGGTGTACAGGTGCAGGGGCCGGTGGTCGGTGACCAGCACCAGCGTCTCACCGGCGTCGAGCGCGTCGAGGCGGGAATGGATCCTGGGGTGGCGTTCGTCGTGGGGGACGTCGCGGACGTCCATGACGGTTGACTCGGTGGCACTCATCGCGTTTCCTTGGTCCGTACGCTGGTCGACAGGATGTCGGAACGGCACCCTACCTGTTATTCTGTCGTCTGACAGAAATACTAGATTGCCGACGAGGCAGGTGGCAACACCCGAGGACGCCGACGTGACCGAATCGCCCGAAGTGAACCAGAGCACTCCGCCCTCGGCGGACACGCGTCTCCAAGAGCGGTCCAAGGCGCTGGGAGACCCGACCAGACACGGCATCTACCAGTGGATCGCCCGTCGGGAACGGCCCGTCTCGGTCGCCGAATTGACCGGCGCGTTCGACCTCAACCACAACACGGTCCGCCAACACCTGAAGAAGCTGGCCGCCGCCGGCCTCGTCGAAGAGGTGACCGACGCGCCTCGTGGTCCCGGACGCCCGCGTCTGCTCTACCGCCTGAGCAGCGACGCAGCGGCCCACTGGAACGACGACGGTCCCTATGAGCGCCTCAGCATGTTGCTCCTGGAGGTCGCGACCACCAGCGACTCCGCGCTCGAGGTCGGACGCGCGGCGGGGCGACGCGCCCACCTCGACACCGACGCCGACGACCCGGTCGCCGCGCTGACGGCGGCGATGGCCGCGCAGGGGTTCGCGCCCCAGGTCACCCGCGGCGGGCCGCGGACCGAGTTCGTGCTGCGCCACTGCCCGTTCGCGTCCGCCGCCGAGGCGAACCCGAAGATCGTGTGCGACCTGCACCGTGGCATGTTGGAAGGCCTGACCGAACAGCTCGCGGGGGTCACCTCGCCACGGCTGCTGGCCGAGGACCCGCGTCTGGGGCGCTGCGGGGTCCACCTGGCGGTGGGGCCGGCGCGGTGACCGGGCCCTGATCGGGAAGACACCCGCCGGGTCGGGACCCGGCGGTGCGTCCACGACCACCCCGAACACCGGCGACGAAGTGGTCGGCCGCGGTGTCCATCGGTGGCGTCGTACGGTGGGGCGATGAAGATCTACACACGCAGAGGCGACGACGGCACGACCGGCCTGCTCTACGGGGGGCGGGTGCCGAAGGATTCGGCCCGACCGGTCGCGTACGGCACGGTCGACGAGGCCCAGGCGGCTCTCGGCGTCGCCCGGGCCGGCTGCGAACGCGGCGGCGAACTCGATCAGATCCTCATCGGGCTCGAGCACGACCTCTGGGTGCTGATGGCGGAGTTGGCGACCGCACCGGGCAACCGGCACAAGCTGACCGCCGGCAAGAACCTCGTCACCCACGCCATGGTCACCGCGCTCGAGGCGCGGATCGACGACGTCACCGCCCGGTTCGATCAACCCACCGAGTTCGTCGTTCCCGGCGAGGACGCCGTGGCCGCGCAGCTCGACGTCGCGCGCTGCGTCGTGCGCCGAGCCGAACGTGACGCGCTGAGCGTGGAGGACACCGAGGCCACCCAGGTCGTGCCGTACCTGAACCGGCTCTCGGACCTGTGCTGGACGCTGGCACGGTGGCAGGAGGCGACGGCGGCGGGGGGATCACTCGCCAGTCGCGCCACCTGACGCGCCGTTGCGACCCGCGGCGCGGGCGACGGGGTGCGCGGCGGGGCGGCCGGCCATGAGGTGTTCGTGCGCCGCACGCAGCGACTCGGGCAGCCGCTGGAGCTGGGCCGCGTGCAGGGTGGGAAGGCGCCGGCGGACCTGCAGGTCGCCGTCGACGAAGCGCACGACGCGGTAGAGCACGCAACGGTGCAGCGCCCGCACGAA
>JBDZVK010000225.1:0-2382 GCA_040255725.1 Actinomycetota bacterium | reverse complement strand
TCACAGAACGAGGCGCTCCATGGCCAGTTTCCGAGAACTGCTGCAAGCGACCAGGGCCCAGGTCACCGAGGTCACCACCGAAGAGACCGACGAGCTGCGCAAGGAACCGGGTGCGGTGGTGCTCGACGTGCGCGAACCGTCCGAGTACGAACAGGGGGCGATCCCGGGGGCGGTCCACATTCCCCGCGGTCAGCTCGAGGGCGCCATCGAGAGCAAGATCCCCGACCACGATGCGAAGATCCTCGTCCACTGCGCGAGCGGGGTCCGGTCGGTGTTCGCCGCCAAGACGCTCGCCGACCTCGGCTACACCGACGTCGCCTCGGTCGCCGGTGGGTTCAACCAGTGGAAGGACGAGGGGCGCGACTGGAGCACGCCCCGCAACCTCACTCCCGAACAGCGGAACCGCTACCAGCGGCATCTGCTCATGCCCGAGGTCGACGTCGAAGGCCAGCTGAAGCTGCTCGACGCCAAGGTCCTGCTCCTCGGTGCGGGCGGTCTGGGATCACCGGCGGCCTACTACCTGGCTGCGGCCGGTGTCGGCACGATCGGCATCATCGACATGGACGTCGTCGACGAGTCCAACCTGCAGCGTCAGATCCTGCACAACCTCGACCGGATCGGCGACCGCAAGGTCGACTCGGCCAAGAAGACGATCACCGCACTCAACCCCGACGTCGACGTGGTCACCTTCGACACGCGCCTCGGAGCCGACAACGTGATGGACATCCTGTCGGGCTTCGACATCGTCGTCGACGGGCTCGACAACTTCCCGACGCGCTACCTCGTCAACGACGCGTCGGTGAAGCTCGGCATCCCGGTCGTCCACGGATCGATCTTCCGGTTCGAGGGCATGGTCACGGTGTTCGACCCGCGCCGGGGGCCCACGTACCGCGACTTCGTCCCCGAACCGCCTCCCGCCGAGCTGGCGCCGTCGTGCTCGGAGGCCGGGGTGCTCGGCGTGCTCCCCGGCATCATCGGGGTGCTCCAGGCGATCGAGACGGTCAAGTTGATCCTCGGGATCGGCGAACCGCTCATCGGCCGCATGCTGCAGTACGACTCGCTCGAGGAAGCGTTCCGCGAGTACAAGATCCGGATCGACCCGTCCAACGAGATCACCTACGAGAACCGGGATCGGATCCAGATCGCCGAGATGACCGGCCTGTGCCAGCCGGAACCTCTCGAGGCACCTGCCGCCTGAGCGGCTGTCGCTGAAGTCCGCCTTGGGCGGGCGCGATCCCGACGACAGCCTCGTCGCCGTCTCTGCCGCCCCGCGGCGGGCCGGCGACCCGACGTGGCCCGTCGGCGTCGACCGGCGAGGCTCGACGGGCGCGCGTGTAACCTGAGCCGATCGTGACCACGACCACCACGAGTTCCGGTCGCGGTCTGCGTCGATGGCTTCCCCTCGGAGTGGGCGCCGTCCTGACGATCGCGTGCGCGGCCTTCATCGTCCGGGTTCTGATGGACGACTGGGACCAGGTCTCGGATCTGGTGGGGAACGCGTCGTGGGCCTGGCTGGCCCTGGCCCTGGCGTGCGCGGCGGTCGGCATGTCGATCATCGCGCTGACCTGGGCCGACGCGCTGGCGGTGATGGGCGGGCGCATGCGCCGTGGTCAGGCGTTGGCCTGGTACTACGTGGGTGAGATCGCCAAGTACCTGCCCGGGTCGATCTGGGCGATGGTGGGGCGCGGGGAGATCGCCCGCCGTCGGGGTGTGCCGGCGCCGCAGGCATACCCGAGTGTGTTCCTGTCGCTGATCGGGCTGTACCTCGCGGCCGCCCTCTCCGCCGCCGTGCTGCTTCCGTTCGATCTCGCGCACTCCCGTGACGCGGGCCCGGCGTTGGCGCTCCTGCTGCTGGTGCCCCTGGGCCTGGCCGGACTGCACCCCAAGGTGATCCGCACGGTGATCGAGTTCGCCGAGCGGGTGTCGAAGCGGTCGATTCCGATCAGGGTCCCCGCGTGGCGGGCGTCGGTGTTGCTCGTGCTCCGCTACGTGCCGGCGTGGGTCGGGATCGCCTTGGCGACCTGGTGCGTCGCACTCGCCCTGCCCGACGTCGACGCCCCGCTACTGCGGCTCTCGCTGGCGACGGTCCTGTCGTGGACGGCCGGTTTCGTGACCCCGTCGCCGGGCGGGGCGGGTGTACGCGAAGCGGTGTTCGTCGCCGTGTCCGGATTGTCGAGCGGGCCCGCGGTCGCGGTCGCGGTGACCGCCCGGATCATCTTCGTGATCGTGGACGTGGCCGGCGCTCTCATCGGAGCGCCCTTCACCGGGCGCAGACCGCGCCCGGCCGATTCGGTAGGATCTCCCGCATCCGGACCGAGCCCGATCGTGGCCGACGAGGAAGGTTGACCAGTGGGTATGGCGCTGTCGGTACTGATGCCGGCC
>JBDZVK010000224.1:0-4622 GCA_040255725.1 Actinomycetota bacterium | reverse complement strand
GTTCTTCGGAATCGACCCGGCCGACTCGCTCATGCTCGTCGACATCGCCCGACGAAGGCGGTCCATACGCGGCTACTTCGCCGGCCACACCCACCGGAACCGACGACAGGTGTTCACGGCGACCGGTGAGCTGCCCTGGGTCGAAGTGGCCTCGGTCAAGGAATACCCGGGTTCGTGGGCGGAGTACCGCATCTACGAAGGGGGCATCTGTCAGGTCCACCACCGCATCTCCGATCCCGACGCGCTCGCCTGGTCGAACCGGACCCGGGCGATGTATGCGGGGCTGTTCACCGAGTACGCTCTCGGGGCACTCGACGACCGTTGTTTCGCGCTGCCGGACCGAAGCTGACGTGGCAGGAGCCACGCCGGTGATGCTCAAGTCCCGCCGGGGCGCGACCGAAAGGGGAACGTGGCAGGAATCCAAGAAGCGCAAGCTCGTTGGGCCGTGATCCAGACGCGGGGACGTGTCCGTGGGATCGTCGCCCTCGTCGTCGCCGTCGTGGTCGTGTTGGCAATAGCGATCTTCGCGAAGACGAACGCCGCGCCGGTCTTCATCGGTGTCATCGCCGTCCTGGTGATCGCGGGCGCGATCATGATCGCCATCGGCAAGCGCAAGACGGGACTCAGCATCACACCCGAGTGGAAGCCGGAGACCACGCGGGACGATGACGACGACGCGTATGACGATCTCGATGACCCGTCCGACGACATCGACGCGCCGGAGACGCCCGCGGCCGCTGACGACGGGGCGAACACGCCGACGTCGGCGGACCAGGATGCGAACGGCGCCGAACCCGTCCGGCGACTCGATGCGCAGATCCTCGGCGCGGACCTGTCGAAACTCGGGCAGGTGATCTCTCCGAAGCTGGCCAAGTCCTACGCCGTGGGAACCCTGGTGCTGGAAGGGCCATCGATCGTGTGGGAGCCCGGCGCCGTGTCGCGGGCGGCCGGTATCGACGATCTCGTCACGGCGCCCGAACAGGTGAGCGTGGTCGAGGCCGCGCCGTTGTGGGGAAGTTGGGCGCTGATCCGCGTGGCCACCGCAGGTGGTGACGAGTGGTGCCTCCGGGTGCCCGGCAGCGTCGACCTGTCACCCGCGTTTGCGGAGCTCGGCCTGACCGTGCACAAGACCACCGTCTGAGCCTGCGGGGCGGTCCGTCCGAGAGCGGCGGGCGAGTATGCAGAACGCGCCGGCGCCCACGAGCAACAGGAGGCCCTGGACGATCGGCCACGAATGGCCGTTCGCGTTCGGGATGCTGGGCGCGAAGCTGATCGCCGCGGTGATCGGCAGGACCGCCATCGTGCGGTCGGTGAGGCGCCGCTGCGCACCGATCGCGACGCCGATCGCGCCGACGACCACCCAGGTGTAGTGCCACCACACCAGCGGCGTGACCACCAGGAGTGCGACGTACCCGGCGGCCCATCGGGTGTCGTCGTCGGTCCGGCGCATGCCGAACCAGCACACGGCCGCTCCGACCCCGAGCGCGAATGCCCGGCCGATCAGCGCGACCGTCGTCGAGTCCGACGAGCCGAGCAGTCGGACCACCAAGGCGTTGACCGCCCCGTTGTAGGGGTTGGTCGTCGTGTGGGCGTTCAGTTCCAGCGTGGAGTCGACGAAGTCCGCCCAGACGAGTGGATCGACGACGACGAGCGTGACCAGCGCGAGTACGGCCAGGATCGCCGCGGCGGTTCCGAGCGTCCGCCAGCGGCGTCGCCAGGCGAGCAGCAGCGTCAGCGCGGCCGGGAAGACCTTGAGCGCGCTGGCCGCGGCCCAGACGATCGCGGTGACGATCGACCGCCGTCTCGATCGGTCGCGCAGGCCCAGACAGACCGAGAGGAACAGGATCGGCGACGTCTGTCCGAGACCGATCGGGCCCATCGCCATGGGCGTCAGCAGAATCGCCGAGATGAGCAGCATCGTCGGCGCGCGACGGGAGCGGTGCGCCAGCCGCCGCCAGAGCAACCACATGCCCGCAGCCAGCAGCACGGCCGCGCCGAGTTGCATGAGGAAGGTGCCGCCGTGATCGCCGAGCGCGGCGAGCGCGATCGTCGCAGGGATGACCATCGGCGTCGCGACGAATGCCACGGCGAGGCTGTCGCAGTCGGTGCCGCGTGGTGCGATTCGGCACCACTCGTCGGCGAACGACCGGGGGAGGTCGAACAGGTCGCCGTTGCGGGCCGCGTACACGTCGGTGGGTTGTGACTGCGCGAGATGACCCGCGGCCACATAGGGAACGGCGTCCTGGGCGACGCGCCCGCTCAACAGGAGCGACATGACCACCCACAGTGCGAGGATCGCCACATACGCATGGCGGATGATCGGCGGAATGGGTCGTCGCCCCGAGGATCGTCGAGGTGTCGTCATCGCAGACGAATCGATCGGTGTTCGTTCACGGGGTGGCCGTCGGTGCGGTGGCACATGACCGAACCTGTCTAGTGCCCGGCCGGGTGCGTCAGATGGAGCGGGCGGCGACGGCCAGGTCGGTCAGTTCGCCCATGATGCGGGCCAGTTCGAAGTCCTTGGGGGTGTAGACCCGCGCCACGCCATCGGCGACGAGCCGCTCGCGGTCTTCTTCGGGGATGATGCCCCCGGCCACGACGGGTGCGGTCACGCCTTCGTCCCGAAGCAGCTTCACCACGTCGGGGATGAGTTCCATGTGGCTCCCCGACAGGATCGACAGCCCGACGACCTCGACGTCTTCGTCGCGGGCGACCGCGGCGATCTGCTCGGGCCGCAGGCGGATGCCCTGGTAGATCACCTCCATGCCCGCGTCACGGGCGGCGACCGAGATCTGCTCCGCGCCGTTGGAGTGCCCGTCGAGTCCCGGCTTGGCCACGAGCAGCCGGACCGGTCCGCCGTCGAGCGCGCGGTTGCGCTCCGCGACCGCTGCGAGCCCGTCGAGCTGGGTGCCCTGGCCGGCCGCCGCGGCGACCCCGGTCGGGGCGCGGTATTCGCCGAAGGTCTCGCGCAGGGCGTCGGCCCATTCCCCGGTGGTGCCGCCCGCGTGGGCGAAGTCGACGGTGGCGGCCATGATGTTGTCGCTGCCCGCGGCCGCCCGTCGCAGCTCGTCGAGAGATCGCTTCACCGCGGTGTCGTCACGGTTGGCGCGCCACGCACGGACGTCCGCGATGGCCTCGTCCTGCACCCCGGGGTCGACGCGCAGGATCGACTCGGCGCCGCCGAGCGGTGACGGCGCGGTCTCGGTGAAGGCATTCACCCCGACCACGGTCTGCTCGCCCGCTTCGATCCGGCGCATCCTCTCCGCGTGCGATGTGACCAGCCTCCCCTTCAATTCGTCGATCGCCTCGAAGGCGCCGCCCATGGCCAGGACCTCGTCGAGTTCCGCGGTGGCGGCTTCGACCAACTCGGCGGTCTTGGCCTCCATGACGTGGCTGCCGGCGAACAGATCGTCGTATTCCAGCAGGTCCGATTCGAAGGCGAGGACCTGTTGCATGCGCAGCGACCACTGCTGGTCCCAGGGACGGGGCAGACCGAGTGCCTCGTTCCAGGCCGGTAGCTGCACCGAACGGGCCCGGGCGTCCTTGGAGAGGGTCACCGCCAGCATCTCGAGCACGATCCGCTGCACGTTGTTCTCGGGTTGGGCCTCGGTCAGTCCGAGCGAGTTCACCTGCACGCCGTAGCGGAAACGCAGCGCCTTGGGGTCGGTGACGCCGTAGCGCTCCCGGCCGATCCGGGCCCACATCTCGGTGAACGCCCGCATCTTGGCGGTCTCTTCGACGAAACGGATCCCGGCGTTCACGAAGAACGAGATCGACGCGAACACCCGATCGAAGCGGTCTTCGGGTACCTGGCCCGAGGCCTTGACCGCGTCGAGCACGTCGATGGCCGTGGCGAGCGAGTAGGCGATCTCCTGACGTGGCGTGGCACCGGCCTCCTGGAGGTGGTAGCTGCACACGTTCATCGGGTTCCACTTCGGGATCCACTGCTGGCAGAAGGCGACCATGTCGACGATGAGACGGCGTGAGGGCAGCGGCGGAAAGATGTAGGTGCCTCGGCTCAGGTACTCCTTGACGATGTCGTTCTGGGTGGTGCCACGCAGCGCCTTCGCCTCGACGCCGTGGTTCTCGGCGTTGGCGACGTACAGGCCCAACAGCCAGGCAGCGGTCGCGTTGATCGTCATCGACGTGTTCATCTCGCCGACCGGGATCTGATCGAGCAGCTGGGTCATGTGGCCGAGATGCACCACGGGCACGCCGACTTTCCCGACCTCGCCTCTGGCGAAGGGGGAGTCGGGGTCGTAGCCGGTCTGGGTGGGCAGGTCGAACGCGATCGAAAGGCCGGTCTGGCCCTTGGCCAGGTTGGTTCGGTACAGCTCGTTCGACGCCTTCGCCGTGGAGTGTCCCGAGTAGGTGCGCATCATCCAGGGCCGGTCGGGTTCGTGACCGACCTTCGACGCACCGTTCGAGCTGTTGTCCGCAGTCATGGCTCCATTGTCTCGCGGTCGACGGTCGATCTCCCACTATCTGACGGTGCGTCAGCCCGCTGCGGCGGCTCGGATCGGTCGAAAACGGGGGATTTCCCCGATGGTCACGACCCGCGGGTGGGCGCATGATCGTCGCATGGCACATGCTGAACCCGGATCTGGCAGGCCGACGCCGAC
>JBDZVK010000223.1:0-4626 GCA_040255725.1 Actinomycetota bacterium | reverse complement strand
GGGTTGAACGGCGGGTCGCCCAGGGGCAGCACCTCACCGAAGGGCACGTCGTAGACGACGAAGGGACGACCGGAAAGGTCGAGCGCGACCTCGATGAGCGCCTCGTCGAGCGGGTACAGCCCTGACGCGAATCGGCGCACCCCGGCCTTGTCGCCGAGCGCTTCGGCGAAGGCCTCGCCCAACAGGATGCCGGTGTCCTCGATGGTGTGATGACCGTCGACCTCCAGGTCGCCCTTCGCGTCGACCACGAGGTCGAAGCCGCCGTGGCGTCCGAGCTGGTCGAGCATGTGGTCGAAGAACGGCAGGCCCGTGGACGCCTCGACGCGACGCGCCCCGCCGTCGAGGTCGATCGTGACGGTGATGTCGGTCTCCGCGGTGGCCCGCGAACGGGTGGCGCGACGACTCGTCGGGGTCGGATCGGTCATGAGCTGAGTATCTCCTCCAGCGCGTCGAGGAACCGGTCGTCCTCGCTCGACGTGCCCACCGTGACCCGCAGGCACCCTTCGAGTCTGGGCCACGACGCACAGTTCCGCACCAGCACCGACGCGTCGACCAGGCGTTGCCAGACCTCTTCGGCGTCGACATTGCGGGGACGGAACAGCACGAAGTTGGCGTCGGAGGGCACCACGTCGACGTCGAGTGCGCCGAGCCGACCGACGAGGCGCCCCCGCTCTTCACGCAGCGTGGCGACGCGAGCGGCCATCTCGTCGCCGAAGCGCAGCGCGACGCGGCCCGCGAGCTGCTTGGCGGTGTCGAGGTGGTAGGGCAGCACCACCTTGCCGAGCTCGGCCACCAACCAGGACGGCCCGATCAGGTAGCCCAGGCGCGCGCCCGCCATCGCCCAGGTCTTCGAGAAGGTCCGGGTCACCACGAACGGACGGTCGTCGGCGACCAGGTCGAGCGCCGAGTGGTCGGCGAACTGACCGTACGCCTCGTCGACGACGGTCAGCCGGTCGGTGTCGGCCGCCATCGCCTCGATGACGGTACGGGATTCGGTGCGTCCGGTGGGATTGTTCGGCGAACACAGGAACACGACCGACGGATCGTGGTGGGCGACGAAGTCCCGGACGTCGTCGACCTCGAGCGAGAAGTCCGCAGCACGTTCACCGGTGACCACGCCGGTGCCGGTGATGCGGGCGATATGCGAGTGCAAGGCGTAGGTCGGTTCGAACACCGCCGCACTCCGGCCCGGGCCGCCGTAGGTCAACAGCAACGTCTGGAGGACCTCGTTCGAGCCGTTCGCGGCGAAGACCCGGTCGGCGCCCACCCCGTGGAGCGCGCCGATGTCCCGCCGCAGCGCGAGCGCGGCCCGGTCGGGATACCGGTTCCAGTCGACCGTCGCGAGCGCTTCGGCCAACGCCGCGCCGAAACCCTCCGGTGGCCCACAGGGCGACTCGTTGGTGTTGAGCCGCACTTCGACATCGACCTGGGGTGAGTGGTAGCCCTCGCGCAGCGCGAGATCGTCACGCGGGGCGATCGGGGCGGTGGGGCTCATCGCGACAACCGCCGCGTCGCGGAATCGGCGTGGCACAGGAGCCCCTCGGCTGTCGCCAGCGTCGCCAGATCCGGTCCGAGCGCGGCGAACGCGTCGGCGTCCGCGGTGACGACGTGGATCTCCTTGCAGAAATCACCCACGCCGAGTACCTGCCCGTAGCGGGCGCTGCGGTGGGTGGGCAGCACGTGGCTGGGGCCGGCCAGGTAGTCGCCCAGTGACGCCGGTGTGTCGACCCCGCAGAACACCGCACCCGCGTTGCGGACCTGCGGCACCAGCGCCGCCGGGTCGGCCACCAGCAGTTCCAGGTGCTCGGGGGCCACGGCGTTCACCACGTCGAGCGCCTGGGAGGCCGAGTCGCACAGCACCACGTAGCCGTTCTCCGTGAGCGTGGCCTCGATCGCGTCGCGGCGGGCCGCGCCGGCCACCTGCGCCGCGACCTCCGCGACGACCGCGTCCGCGACGGCGTCGTCCCAGGTCACACACCAGGCGAGCCCCAACGGTCCGTGCTCGGCCTGGACCAGCAGATCGACCGCGACCAGCTCGACCGGCGCGCTCCGATCGGCGACCACGACCACTTCGGACGGCCCCGCGAACGCATTGGGGATCCCCACGCGATCCGCGACGGCCCGCTTGGCGAGGGCGACGTAGATGTTGCCCGGCCCGACGATCACGTCGACCGGACGGATCGACTCGGTTCCGTGGGCGACCGCGGCGATCGCCTGGGCACCGCCCACCGACACGACCTCGTCGACCCCCGCGATCGCACACGCCGCCAACGTGACGTCGGGAACCGTCCCGTCGCTGCGAGGAGGCACGCACACCACGACCCGCTCGACCCCGGCCACCCGCGCGGGAATCGCCGTGTGCAGCACCGTGCTCGGATACACCGCCAGCCCGCCCGGCACATAGCACGCGGCGGACAGGACCGGCCGGAAGACCGTGTCGACCGTCAAGCCCGTGTCGTCGACGAACGTGGCCGGGTGGGCGGTCTCGGCGAACTGGTGCTCGTGGAACGCCCGGACCCGGTCGGCGGCGACCCGGAGTGCCGCACGCAACTCCGGATCGATCCGGTCCGGCGCCGACGCGACGTCGGTTTCGGGCACGACCAGGCCATCGAGACGTACGCCGTCGAAGCGTTCGGTGAACTTCCGCACCGCGGCGTCGCCGTGCGCGGCGACCTCGGCGACGATGTCGGCCACGGCTTCGATCGGGCCGCGGCCGCCGGCGGTGGGCGCGGGCAACCGCTCGGCGATGTCGCCGGTGAAACCACGGACGTCCAGTCGCTGCAACACGGCGCTCAACGCTAGTTGGCACCGTGTCGGCGCTCCGATCCGGTATCCGGGTGATCGCGCGTGTCGTCGTCCAGGCCAGACTGGTGCCATGGCGCACGCCGACCCGGAACTCTCCGCGCTCTCGACCAACCTCGTCGAGATCCGCCACCGCATCGACGCGCTGGCCCGTGAGTTGGACCGCGAACCCACCGACCGGGTGGCGGCAGAGTTGTACGAGACCGAACGCGCGCTACGGAGCGCGATCCGGCGACTCGAGACGGCCCGACGCCAACTGGGACCCGCGAGCGGCTGAACCACCGACGTCGTCGGCCGTCGCACCGGGAACAAGAACGGCGCCCCTCGAAAGGGGCGCCGTTCGGGCGACACCAGGCGGCGGATCCTGTGTCGCCGGGAACCAGGTGGCGGGAACCTGGTTGGACGCCATGTTAGCAAGAGGCCCCCGGGATCCAACAACCTCGTGACAGAATATTTTTCGGCGGGTCCGGAACCCGACAGTTCACACTTGTGAGGATGGGCAGAAGTCGGCCAGCACACAGGCGCCGCACCGGGGCTTGCGCGCCAGACAGACGTTTCGGCCGTGCAGGATCAGTCGCATGCTGAAGTCGCCCCGCTCGGCGGCCGGCACCATCGGGTTCAGTTCGGCCTCGACCGCGACCGGGTCGGTCTGCTCGGTGAGACCGAGTCGCCTGGCCAGGCGCCCGACGTGGGTGTCGACGGGCAGCCCGGGCAGCCCCAGGGCCACGCTCCGGACCACGTTCGCGGTCTTGCGACCCACGCCCGGAATGGACACCAGGTCGGCCATCCTTCCCGGCACTTCGCCGTCGAATCGCTCGACCAGGGCGTTCGCCATGCCCAAGAGGCTCCGGGTCTTGTTCTTGTAGAAGCCGGTCGAATGGATCAACTCCGCCACGTCGTCGGGGTCGGCGACGGCGAGGTCCTCGGGCGTCGGATACTTCGCGAACAACGCCGGGGTGACCTGGTTCACCCGGACATCGGTGCACTGGGCCGACAGGATCGTGGCGACCAGGAGTTCGAACGCGTCGGCATGGTCGAGCGCACATGCCGCATCGGGATACAGCTCGGTCAACCGCTCGTTGGTGAGGCGGGCCCGCCCCTTCGGGCTCCTCGGTCTGGCCATCCGCCAGACCCTATCGACAGACCGTGTCGGGGCGCCGGTAGGGTGCGCGCATGACCACCTCGGCCCGACGCGTCGTCTCCTCCCCCACCGCCGACGACGACGCACGGGCGGCCGACGACGGGCTCACGTCGATCCGCAACGTGCTGCAGTTGCGTCGCGCCCTGCCCCTGGACGCGACCGACACGGTGCCGACCCGGGCGTTCGTGCCCGGCTCGGCCGACGAGACGGCCTGGATCGAAGTGAACAACCGCGCGTTCGCGACCCATCCCGACCAGTCGGGGATGACACCCGAACGACTGCACGCCGACCTCGCGGCCGACTGGTTCGATCCGGAAGGGTTCCTGCTGCACGAGCGTGACGGTCGCCTCGCGGCATTCTGTTGGACCAAGCGCCACCCGGCTTCGAGCAGCGACCCGGCGATGGGCGAGATCTACGTGATCGGCGTCGACCCCGACTTCCAGGGGCTCGGGCTGGGTCGTGCCCTGGTGGTCGCCGGGCTCGACTGGCTGGCGGCCGTCGGCGAGACGGTGGGCATGCTGTATGTCGAGGACACCAACGCCCCCGCGCGGGCACTGTACGACGGACTGGGATTCACGCTGCACCACGTCGACCGGGTCTACGAGGCGCCACCCGACGGCTCGTGAACGGATCCCGTGGGGGGTCCCGGGCTCGCGTGGCGCCACTCGGTCGCCGTGCGCTCA
>JBDZVK010000222.1:0-4630 GCA_040255725.1 Actinomycetota bacterium | reverse complement strand
AGCGGGTCGTGCCGGCCGATGAGTTGTCGTGCGATGTCGCGGCGACGTTCGTCCGACTCGCGGACACGCTCGTCGACGACTACGACGTCGTCGACTTCGCTTCGGCCCTGTGCCGGGAGACCCGTCGACTGCTCGGGGCCGACGCCGCCGGGGTGATGCTGGTGGCGCGCCCGGACGAGCTGGGGATCCTCGCGTCCACCAGCGACGACGTGCGCGCGCTCGAGTCCTTCGAGGTGCACGTCGCCGAGGGTCCCTCCATCGATGCGTACCGCACCGGCTCGACGGTCGTGGCAGCCGATCTGGCCGCGTGCGCCGACGGCTCGGTCGATCGGTGGAGTCGTTTCGGCCCCCACGCGGTTCAGAGCGGATTCCTTGCCGTTTCCGCCGTGCCCATGTGGGTACGGCGAACCCGTATCGGGGTGTTGAGCCTGTTTCACCACGTGCCGCGGACACTCCCGGAACGTGACCTGGCGCTCGCGGAGCGCCTGGCCGACATCGCCAGTATCGGGATCCTGTCGGCACGGCGCGTGCAAGAGGAGCGTGAGCTGGCCGAGCAGCTCCAGCGGGCGCTGGTGTCGCGTATCGACATCGAGCAGGCGAAGGGCACCCTTGCCGAACGTCTCGACATCGACGTCGACGAGGCGTTCACCGCGATGCGTGACCACGCCCGCTCGCAGCGACGGCATCTCTCCGATGTCGCCCACGACATCCTGTCGGGGCGGATCGATGGAGACGAATTCGCGGCCACCGCGCCCGTCGCCGTCGACTGAAGATCGCTCGCCTCTTCGTCTCTCAGCGTGCTGATGGGATCACCGTCCGTGACGAGCTTCGTATTTCGATGGACGGCAGAACGGCGCGAGCCCATTTCCGATTCGTTGCGTGACGATACCGGCACGGAAACGCCGATGACGACGTTGAATTCATGATTGTCGAGAGAACTGCTTGACGAGCGATAGGTACTCCTTTACGGTGGCAGAAGCGCCTCGCATACAGCGTTTACGACCCGGTCCCCGTCGTGTATCTGGTGCGCGTCATGAGCAGGTGCGGTCGATGACGCCGCACGACAGTGGAAACGACCGGTGTCCCCTCGGGACGCCGAAGGACATCGGGTAGGTACGTGCCATGGGTCAAGAGATCGGCAGGGGTCGTTTGGAGACACCGCGGCGAAGGGGTGCGGTGCGGACCGCGGAGGAGGACGACCTCGTCGCGCTCGTCCACGCAGCCGACCGTGGCGATCAGGAGGCCTGGGACGCCCTGGTGGCGCGTTTCGGTCGCATGATCTTCTCGGTCGCGCGCAGTGTGGGTCTGTCCCACGCCGATGCGTGCGACGTCTGCCAGACGGCGTGGCTCAGACTCACCCAACACCTCGGCAGCATCGACGATCCCACCCGGGTCGGGGCCTGGCTCGCGACGACCGCACGACGCGAAGCGATCCGGGTCTCGCAGCGTCTGCAGCGTTCGTCCCCGCGCGACGAGATCGACGCGGTGCTGCCGCCCAGCTACGACCGCCTCGACCACGACTTCCTCTTCAGCGACCGTGACCGGACCCTCTGGCAGGTCTACGCGGAACTTCCCGAACGGGCCCGGACCCTGTTGTCGTTGCTCATGTCGGATCCGCCGATCTCGTACAAGCAGCTCTCGGCCATCACGGGCATGCCCGTGGGCAGCATCGGTCCGACCCGGGCGCGCATCCTCGACGACCTCCGCGCCCGGCTCGCCGAGCGAGGCGTCACCGAACAGGATCTCGACGAGGTCGGTTGAGTGCGCGACGGTGAGTCGTCGCTCCGTCAGCGAAAGCGCGCGCGGTAGCGTGCACCGCGATGGACGCAGCGTTCGGCGGGACGGCTCATGGGACGTGAGACCGAGAAGTGGGAGTCACTCGACCCACAGCTCCTGCGCGAGACGTTCGACCGGATCGATCCCCTGCCGAGAGGACTGGTGGAAGACCTCTCCCGGGCGTTCGAACTCCGCCGGGGTGGCACCGTCCTCGCCCGGTTGACCGGCGACGACGCCGACGACGGATCGTCGGTTCCGGACCCGGGCGGTTCGGCGCGGACGGCGGTCTTCGAATCGGATCGGTGTTCGGTGACCGCGTCCTGGTCGTCCGGTCCCGATGGTTCGGATCTGCTCGACCTCGACGGTTCGGTGGAGCGAGCCGTCCCCGCGGCGTTGTTGATCGAGACGCCGGAGTCGACCACCAACGGCGACGTCGACGGCCAACGGATCCACGCCGAAGGGCTGCGGCACGGACCCGTCCGTCTCTGCCTGATCATGGCCGACACCGACGAACCGTGGCTGCTCGAAACCGAATGGATCACCGTCTGACCTGAGTATTCCGACCGGGAACCGGTATCAGCGTGGCGGGTGCCGGCTCTTGTCCGACATGGGCACGACGACGCCGACGCCGAAGTCGAGGTGGGATCACGGCACGTCACCCCGGCGCGAACCCGACGACCCGACACTTCCGCCCGGGGAGCGTGCGTCGTGAGGGTGGCGATCCTCGGCCTCGGTTACGTGGGAACGGTCACCGCGGCCTGTCTGGCCGACCACGGCCACCACGTCGTCGGTATCGACCCGGACCATCACAAGATCGATGCGATCCGCGACGGCCGCTCACCCGTCGTCGAACCGGGCTGCGACGAGTTGATCCAACGGGCGTTGATGCGACGGACCCTGTGTGTGACCGACGACGACCGGGCCGCGTCGGCGAGCGACGTGATCCTCATCTGCGTGGGCACCCCGAGCGACCGCGGCGGCCGCGTCGACCTGAGCGCCGTCGACGCCGCCGTCCACTCCCTGGACGCCCTGTGGGACGATCCGGCGTTCGACCCGACGATCCTGCTCCGGAGCACCGTGCCGCCGGGGACCCTGCGCCACCACGTGGCGCCGTCGCTCGCCCAGGTCAGCGGCCGGGCCTTCGGCGTCGATCTGCACCTCGGGACCTGCCCGGAGTTCCTGCGCGAGACGACCGCCGTCCGCGATTTCCACGACCCGCCCCTGGTGGTGGTCGGCGCCGCCGACGACCACACGGCCGAGGTCACCCGGGCACTGTTCTCGTTCGTGTCCGCGCCGCTGCACGTCGTCCGTCCGGAGACGGCCGAAGCGCTGAAGTTGTGCTGCAACGCGTTCCATGCGCTCAAGGTCACCTTCGGCAACGAGATCGGCGAACTGTGCCGGGCGACGGGGGCCGACAGCCGTGACGTCATGGCGCTGTTCTGCGAGGACCGGAAGTTGAACATCTCTCCGGCCTATCTGCGTCCCGGATTCGCCTACGGCGGCTCGTGCCTGACCAAGGACCTGCGCGCCCTGTCGGAGGTGGCGCGCCGGCACGACCTCGATCTGCCGATGTTGAGTCACATCGCGGTCAGCAACGACCGCCGGCGCGACAACGTGCTCGACCGGGTCATCGACGTCGGTGCCCGACGGGTGGCGATGCTCGGTCTGAGCTTCAAGGCCGGAACCGACGACCTCCGGGAGAGTCCCTACGTCCAGTTGGTCGAGGCGATGCTCGGCAAGGGGATCGGCGTGCAGATCTACGACGCCAACGTGAACCCGCGCCGGATGTTCGGCGGCAACGGCGACTTCATGGAGGCCCGCCTGCCGCACCTGCAGCGGTTGCTCACCGACGATCCGCTCGCGGCGCTGCGCGGAGCCGACTGCGCACTGGTCGCCCGGGCCGACGAACGTGTCGTGACCGCCCTGCTCGCCACGCGACCGCCGGTACTGATCGATCTGTGCGGCTCGCTTCCCGAGGCACTGGAACGCCAAGAGGGGTACGAAGGAGTGGCCTGGTGAGGAGGCGCTCCCGCCGGGCAGCCGGCACGCGCCCCGCAGGGTGGCGCCGGCGGGGCCGGCGAGACCGCGGAGCCGGCGGGTCGCGGGTCCTCGTCATCGTGCAGAACCTGTCGGTGCCCTTCGATCGACGGGTCTGGCTCGAGTGCCTCGCGTTGGTCGCCGACGGCCACGCCGTCGACGTCGTGTGTCCCAACGACCGGGGCGAACCGCGCTTCGAGGTGCGCCAGGGCGTGCGCATCCACCGCTACCGTCCTGCGCCCGCCACGTCGACCACCGTCGACTTCCTCGTGGAGTTCGCCTACTGCTGGACCCGCACCGCGGCGCTCACGGCCTGGATCGCGCTCCGTCACGGGATCGACGTGGTGCAGGCGTGCAATCCCCCCGACACGTACTTCGTCATCGGGGCCGCGGCGCGCCTGGCCGGCCGCTCCTTCGTGTTCGACCACCACGACCTGTGTCCCGAGCTGTACCGGTCGCGCTTCGGCGCCGACGCCGGTGCCGAGGGCGTCACCCTGCGTGGGTTGCTGTGGCTGGAACGGATGACGTTCCGGACCGCCCACGCCGTCATCGCCACGAACGAGTCGTACCGCCACATCGCGCTCACCCGTGGCGGCCGGGACCCTGCCGAGGTGACGGTGGTGCGGTCCGGGCCGGACCTCGACCGCCTTCGCCGGTGCCGGCCCCGGCCCGAGCTGCGTGAAGGCCATGCGCTGTTGGGTTGCTACCTGGGGGTGATGGGCCCCCAGGACGGGGTGGACCTCGCGGTCGAGGCCGTGGACGTCATCGTGCACGACCTGGGCCGGACCGACTGCCAGTTCGTGTTCATCGGTGCCGG
>JBDZVK010000221.1:0-4631 GCA_040255725.1 Actinomycetota bacterium | reverse complement strand
CAGTCGCTTCTTGGTGACCAGCTCCATCTGCGCTCCCGATCGTTCGCCTGCTCGCTCGAGCCGAGCCTACTGCCGCGGGGTGGGGGCGTCGCCGACGAGATGGGTGAGCGGCGCGACCCGCCCGCCCGGCTCGACCGTCGCGCCACGCTCGAGCACCGCCGAGGCGCCGATCAGCGCGCCGGCGCCCACCGTCGCGTCGACGAGCACGGCGTGCGGACCGATCTCGGCTCCTTCACCGATCGTCGTCGCTCCCCGCAGCACCGCACCCGAAAAGACCGTGACGTCGCGGGCGAGTCGCACCCCGACGTCGACGACGGTCGAGGACGGATCGACCATCGTCACCCCGGCGCGCATCCAGGCGTCGTTGACCCGGGCTCGCAGGGCGGCCTCGGCCGCGGCCAACTGCGCCCGGTCGTTGACCCCCTGTGCTTCGTCGGGGTCGTCGACCACCCAGGCGTCGACCGGGTGCCCGTCGGCGTGCAGCACGCCGATCACGTCGGTCAGATACCACTCGCCCTGGGCGTTGTCGGGACGGATCCGGCTCAACGCGTCGGCGAGCAGCCCGCGTCGGAAGCAGTAGATGGACGTGTTGACCTCGTCGATGCGACGCTGCTCGGCGTCCGCGTCGGCGTGTTCGACGATGCCGGTCACCGCCCCGGAGTCGTCGCGGACGATGCGGCCGTAGCCGGTCGGGTCGTCGATCCGCGCGGTCAGGGCGGTGGCCGCCGCGCCCGACCGGCGATGGGCACCGACCAACGCCTGCAACGTCTCGGGTCGCAGCAGCGGCGTGTCGCCGGGCAGGACGATCACGTCACCGTCGACCGCGTCGGTCACCGACCCGTCGAGCGCGGCGAGCGCGATGCCCACCGCGTCGCCGGTTCCCCGCTGTTCGGCCTGTTCGGCGAATTCCACGGGCACGCCCGCGACCCGTCCGGCGAGGATCGCGGTCAGCGCATCGGCGCCGTGGCCCACCACGACCACGATGCGTTCCGGGGCCAGGCCACCGACCGCGTCGAGCACGTGTCGGACCATCGCGCGCCCACCGAGCACGTGCAGCGGTTTGGGCCGCGCCGAGCGCATCCGGGTGCCCTGACCGGCCGCGAGCACGACCGCCGACACCGGTGTGACCGGGGATTCCACGGCCCCTGTTCTACAGGGTGTGCCGACATCGCCGGGAACGACGGGGACAGCTCGGGGGGGAGGGCTCGAACCTCCATTCACGGCTCCAAAGGCCGTTGTCCTGCCGATTGGACGACCCCCGACCGGGAATCCCACAGGGTACCCGGTTCACGGTGATGGGCGGGAACCCCGCCGACTCGACGGAAGCGTGTGCCGACACGATTTGGTCGGGTCACCTCGGCGTTTGGTACTTTCGTGACCCTCATGGGATCACTGGTCAAGAAGCGCCGCAAGCGCATGCGCAAGAAGAAGCACAAGAAGATGCTCAAGCGCACGCGGTTCCAGCGGCGGGCAGCAGGCAAGTAGCGATCCCGGTCGGACCGTCGGGTCCGACGCGACGGTGAGCACGCCCGTCGACCGAACCGTCCCCGGCACGCCCGGGTTCAGGTCTCGAAAGGTGCGCGCGTCCGCACGACGATGCGCGCCTCGCCGGGATGCGCGCCCGGCACGAACCACGTGCTCCCACTCCCGGCCAGAACGGGTCGTTCGCCGGTGGCGTCGCCCAGGCGGTCCCGCCACTCGGCCAACCGTGGCTCGACGATCAGCGCTGCGGGTTCCAGATCGTTCGGACCCTCCGAAGTCGGCCCACCCAGCGCGTCCCAGGCGGCGTACACCTGGGGCGTGGCGCAACCGAAGGGCGGAATCGACAGCGTGAAGGTCTCGTCGACATGCGAGAGCGGCGTCAGGACCTCACCCACGCCGGTGACCCGTGCCCGACCGCCCCGCACGCAGAAGGGCACGTCCGCCCCGAGACGCGCCGCGACGTCGGGGTCGTCCACGCCGGCCCACCGCAGGATCGCCGCCGCGTCCGACGAGCCGCCGCCGAGCCCCGCTCCGGCGGGGATGCGCTTGACCAGACGCACGCCTGCCCGGCGACCGACGAGCGCCAGCGCCCGGGCGACGCTGTTGTCGTCGCCCGTCGCGACCGGCAGGCCCGAGCCCGCGGGCACGACCTCGACACCCTCACCGTCGGGGGTGATGGTCACCTCGTCGGCCAGGTCGACCGCGACCATCTCGGCATCGATCAGGTGGTAACCGTCGTCGCGCACGCCGGTGATGCGCAACGACCGGGTCAACTTGGCAGGCGCGACGAGCGTGACCGCCGCCGCGGCGTCGCTCACATCTGGGCCCGCAGATTGGCACACGCCACGGCGAAGGCGTCGGCCTCGGCGGTCGTGAGCACGTCGAGCACCGGCGCGAACGCCGCGTTGGTGGTCCGATGGGCCGCTTCGAGCAACGGCCGACGGTCGTCCACCACGACGTGGTCGTCGTGGAAGCCGTGGATCGGTGCCATCGCGGGGTGTTCCATCGCCAACGCTTCGCGCGGGGTCAACCCGGCGCCGAGCACCGCCGCGCCGTGCAGGGCACCGCGGAGCTCGCGCAGCGCGTTGAGCCGGTGGTGTGCGGCCGCCGGCGGGTCGGTGGGTTCCGGGAGTTCCCGCCAACCGGCGAACAGGGGCGCCCCCGCGGCCGGTGCGGCGGCGACGACCTTGCCGGCCAGCTCGGCGACGGTCGCGGCCGCTTCACCGATGAGGTGGTCGCGGGCCCAACGGTGTCCGGCCGCGGCGAACGCCTCGGCGGCGTCGCGGCGCGACTGGATTGCGCCGCTGCGTTCGAACGCGTCCGTCACGGCGTCGGCGGCGAAGAACACCATGGCCGCCGCGGCGACCGCTCCCGACACGTCGCCCAGGACGGCGGCACGTCCGACGAAGTAGAAATCGGCGCCGACGTAGCCGGCCTCGCCGCTGGCCTGGTACGTGGCCGGGTCGAGCATGAACGCGGCCGGGAGGTCGTGGATCGCCGGCTCGGTGGCTGCGACGAGATCGATCGCTTCCATGGATACACCCCTTCTTCGTGGTCGGCGGCTGCTGCCGACGGTCGGTCGAGCGCGGCGCGCCCGATGCAACGTAGTTCAGCGCCGCCCGGCCCTGGCGAGTGCGATCCAGGCGTCCACGTCGAGCATCTCGGGGCGACTCGACGGGTCGACGCCGGCCGCCGCGAACGTCTCGGTGGTGACCAGCCCGCCGAGTGAGCGGCGGAGCATCTTGCGTCGTTGGCCGAACGCGGTCTCCACCAACACGAACGCGTCGGTCGGGTCGACGTCGGGGGCGATCGTCCCGCCGGGGCGGCGGACGATCTCGATCACCGCCGAGTCGACGCGGGGACGGGGAAGGAACACGTCCGGCCCGACGGTGGCGACGATCCGCGCGCTGGCATGGAAGGCGACCTTCACCGACGGGATGCCGTAGGTGCGCGAACCGGCCGGGGCGACGAGCCGGTCGGCGACCTCGCGCTGGACCATGACCGTCATCCGCTCGATCGCCGGCACGTCGGCGAGCAGGTCGCACACCAGGGGTGTGGCGATGTTGTAGGGCAGGTTCGCCACCAGCGACCAGGTCGGTGCGCCAGCCAGCAACCGGGCCCAGTCCAGGGTGCGGGCATCGGCGGCCACCAACTCGACGGCGGTGTCTGCGAGCACGTCGTCGAGCACGCCGAGCAGGCCCCGGTCGAGTTCGACCGCAGTGACCGCGGCGCCGGTTTCGGCGAGTGCGAGGGTGAGGCACCCCACACCCGCGCCGATCTCGACGACGTGATCACCGGGCCCGGCGCCGGCCAGACGGGCGATTCGCCGGACGGTGTTCGGGTCGACGACGAAGTTCTGACCCAGCGCACGACTCGGGCTGAGTCCGTGGGTGTCGAGCAGCGCGGTGACCTGGCGACGGGTGAGGGTCACGCCGCCCCCGCCCCGGCCACTACCAGGTGGCGGTGACCGACATCAGGCCCGCGCTCAGCGGGGCGAGCTGAGCGAAGATCGACGTGTCGAGGTCGAGGATCCGCCCGTCTCCGAACGGTCCGCGGTCGTCGACGACGCAGGTCGCCGTGCGGCCGTTCGAGGCGGTGATGTGCACGACCGTGCCGAAGGCGAGCGTCTTGTGGGCACAACCGCCGTTGGGGTCGTCGTAGTAGCTGGCGATACCCGACTCGGAGTGAGCGGGCCGTGGCGGCGCCGCCGTCGTCGGTGGCGGTGGCGGTGGCGTGGTCGGCGGTGCGGTGCTCGGCGGGGCCGTCGTCGGCGGGGCCGTGGTGGTGGGCGGGTGCCAGGCGACCGCGTCGACCTGCGCGGACCGGGGCTGGGTGGTGGGTGGGACGCTGACCGCGACGGCGGCGGTCGCGCTGGCCGCCACGGTCGTCGACGGCGCCGCCGTGGTGGGCGCATACTGCGACGACGCTGCGACCTGTCGGTGCGATGCGCCGGCCGCCACGTGGGTGACGTCCTGGGCGCGGGATCCGTCGGATGAACCCGCGAGCAGCGCCGGGACCGCGAGTGAGACGGCGGCGAGGCAGACGGCGAACTGGCAGGCACGGCGCTGACGGATCCTCCGACGGATCAACCGGCCTCTCGAGGGTCTGGGAGATTCCATGACGGGAAGCCACGTTACGAGGACCGTAAC
>JBDZVK010000220.1:0-4712 GCA_040255725.1 Actinomycetota bacterium | reverse complement strand
CTGCACGCCGCCGAGTTGGGCGGGTGTCTGGCGCTCGACATGGGGCTCGGCAAGACCCCGGTGATGCTCGCCCACCTCGCCGCGGTTCCCGGCAGCGGCCCGTCCCTGGTGATCGCGCCTCCCGCGGTCGTGGCGAACTGGGCGGCGGAGGCCGCTCGGTTCGTTCCCGACCTCAAGGTCATGATCCACCACGGCGCGGGGCGGGCCGGCGAAGACGACCTCGGCGAGGTCGTCAAGGAAGCCGACGTGGTCATCACCACCTACGGAACGGCCGTACGCGACATCGACGCGCTGGCCGGGTTGGCGTGGGAGCGGGTCGTCCTCGACGAGGCCCAGGCGATCAAGAACCCGGCAAGTGAGACCGCTCGACAGCTCCGTCGGCTGCACGCCCGCACCCGCGTCGCGCTCACCGGCACGCCGATCGAGAACGGACTCGGCGACCTGTGGTCGATCCTCGATTTCACCAACCCGGGACTCGTCGGGTCGCGTTCGGCGTTCATCTCCCAGCTCTCCCACTCTTCGGAGAACCGCGCCAAGAGCGCCGAGGGTGCGCTCCGGGCGCTGAACGGCATCCTGGTGTTCCGCCGGACCAAGGCCGAGCCGGCCGTCGCCGCGGAGCTCCCCGAACGGATCGACCAGCTCGACCACTGTTCGATGACCGCCGAGCAGATCGGGCTGTACCAGGCGGTGCTCGACGCGGTCGTCGCCCGCACCGAGGGGTCCGCGGACGAACGCTCACAACGCCAGGGGCACATCCTGGCGGCGATCACCGCACTCAAGCAGATCTGCGACCATCCGGCCGCGTACACCGGCGACGACGAACCGCTGGACGGCCGTTCGGGCAAACTCGAACGCCTCGAGGAGATCGTCGACTCGGTGTTCTCCGCGAACGAGCGGGTGCTGGTGTTCACCCACTTCGCGAGCTGGGGGCAGCGGCTCGCGGAACATCTGACCGACAAGACCGGCGTGAAGATCTCGTGCTACCACGGGGGTCTGGCCCGAGGCGCCCGCGATGCGATGGTCGCCGAGTTCCAGGAGGGCACCGGGCCCGGCGCCCTCGTACTGTCGCTGAAGGCCGGCGGCACCGGGCTGAACCTGACCGCCGCCAACCACGTGGTGCTCTTCGACCGGTGGTGGAACCCGGCCGTCGAGGACCAGGCGCGGGACCGCGCGTGGCGGATCGGCCAGACCCGCACCGTGGTCTCGCACCGCCTGGTGTGCCCGGGCACCGTCGACGAGCGCGTCGAGGACGTCGTCGCCGACAAACGCCGCGTCGCCGATCTGGTGCTCCCCCGGTCGTCGTCGCTGGCCGATCTCTCGAGCGACCAGTTGCAGTCGGCGTTGGGCATCGACGCCTCGACGCTGATCGCCTCGGAGGAATCCGATCAGAACGTGTCCACCGATGACGATCTCACCTTGGAGCCGGCACGATGAGCGGCGGCAAACGACGTTCCAAACGCAGCCGTAACAAGCCCCGGGTTCGGCCCGATCCCGAGTCGTTCTGGCGCGAGGACGAACCACTCGACCCTCCGGCCCCGGTGCGGGTCGACGGTGACCCGACAGCGCCGCTGCGGTCGATCGGTCCCCCGCCGGTGCCCCAGCACGAAGAGTTGCTCCTCGCCTTCGCCGGCGTCGCCAAGCGCGCGTCGGACATGGCGATCGCCCTCGCCCACTCGATGGAACTCACCGGCGACGAGACGACTGATCGGTGACAGAATCGGCGGGCATGGCACCCCGGTCCTTCCTTCTCGACGACCTGCTCGCCGCGTATGTCACCGACCACTCCCCCACGCCCGACCTGGTGACCACGGCCCTCGTCGACCGCACCGCGGCCCTGGGAGACCCGGCCGGCATGCAGATCGGCGTCGACCAGGCGACCCTGTTGACCGCGCTGTGCGCGTTCGCCCAGGTGCGGTCGGCCGTCGAGGTCGGCACGTTCACCGGTCGCTCGTCGCTGGCGATCGCCAAGGGCCTCGCGCCGGGGGGACGGCTCATCTGCTGTGACGTGAACGAGGAATGGACCTCGATCGCCCGGCGGGCCTGGCAGGACGCCGGGGTCGCGGACCGGGTCGAGTTGCGGCTCGCCCCCGCCGTCGAGACACTCCGCGCCTTGCCCGACGAGGCGACCATCGACCTCGCGTTCGTCGACGCGGACAAGCCCGGCTATCCCGACTACTACGAAGAGCTCGTCCCGCGTCTCCGTCGCGGCGGACTGCTGCTCGCCGACAACACGCTGTGGCACGGACGGATCGTGGACGAGCCCGGACCCGACGACGAGGCACTCGACGCCCTGCGCCGCTACAACGACCGGGCGGCCACCGATCCCCGCGTGCTCACGACGATCCTGACCGTCGGCGACGGCGTCACGCTCTCGCTCCGCCTGTGAGGTGCCCGGTCTCGTTGTAGGACACGAGCACGCGCCGTGACCCGTTGAAACCGATCCGGGTGATCGAGGCCGGGGCCAGGTACAGATGCCAGGCGACCTCGTCGGGCACCCCGAGCACCCACGCCACCGCGGCCTTGATCGGCGACACGTGCGAGACGACCACGACGTCGGATCCGGTGGCGGCGTCGACGAGGTCGTCGCATGCAGCGCGGACCCGCTCGCCCAGCGCCGCGATCGACTCGCCTCCGGGGGGCGCGAACGTCGCATCCGACGCCCACTGCCGCCAGGTGTCTCCCGACACGTCGCGCACCGGGCGACCCTCCCAGTCGCCGTACGACAGCTCGACCCAGCGGTCGTCGAGTTCCACTTGAGCACCCAGGCCGTCCGCGGTCGACCGGGTGCGCAACAGCGGACTCGACACCACCCGTTCGGGTGAGCCGAGCACGGCGGCGACCGCGGCGGCCTGCTCGACCCCGTGCGCGTCCAACGGCGGGTCGGCCCGCCCCAACAGCAATCCGGACGCGTTCGCCTCGGTCCGTCCGTGACGCACCAGGATCAGCACGGCGCGCTCACATGCGCGCCTCGGGTCCCCGCGCCAGGGCCGGGTCGAAGGTGCCCGTGGAGATCAGCCGTCGGCGTCGCCGCGGATCGTCGAGCTCGAACCGCTTCCAGGCCCAGATCAGCACGGCCAGCCCGACGACCTCGAGACCCAGGTTCACGGCGAGCCCCCGGTCGACGACCAGCGAGGGCAGGTCGGGGAAGGTCGTGCCGAACGCCGGCCACCAGAACCACTCCTTGCGGGTCCAGACCCCGTCGAGCACGAGGTGACAGAACATGCCGATCGGCACGCACAGCCAGCGGCGACGTGCGGTACGGCGGTGGCGGGTCGCCGCCATCACCACGGCGAGCACGACGATCGGAGCGACGAGGGTGTGCAGGATCCCGTCGTGGCCGCCGATCACTTCGAGCACCGGGACGACCGCGCCCAGAGCGAGCAGTCGGTAGTCGAGCCGGGTCGAGTGGAACACCACCCACACCAGCGCGACCGACCCACCGACGAACCACAGGAACACCGCGCCTCCCGTCGCTCAACGCACGAGGAGGCGGCCGCACTCCTCACAATGAACCGGCGTCTCGGGGTCGAGGTGGCGAACCCGGTCCAGTTCGACCGCCGACAGATTGAGGTGGCAGCCCTCGCACTGGCTGCCGACGAGCCGGGCGATGCCCACGCCGCCGAGCGTGGCGCGCAGGCGCTCGTATTCGGCGACCGCGTCGTCGGGCACGCCGGCGACCGCAGCGGCGCGGGCGGAGCGGACCTCGTCGACCTCGGCGTCGATCTCGGCGGCAGCTACGGTGAGCGCGGTCTCGGCCTCTTCCCGTCGGGCGACAACCTGGTTGCGCATGTCGTGGAGTTCGGCGAGACGGGCCTGAGCGGCTTCGAGCTGTTCCAGGGCGACCAAGCCGTCGTCCTCGATGGACGAGATGTGACGCTGCACGGTTTCCGCCTCGGACTGGAGGTCCTGGAGCTCACGCGCCGCGGAGACCGTGCCGCCGTACAGCGTCGTGTCGATCTGCTTGGCCCGGGCCTCCTGCGTGGCGAGTTCGTCTTCGATGCGGCGTTGCGCGTGGCGTCGCTCGTCAACGGTCGCGGTCTGTTCCGCGATCTGGCCGTCGATGGTGGCGAGCACCTGGTCGGCCTCGGCGATCTGGCGGCGTTCGGGGAGGCTCTCGCGTCGGTGCGCGAGCTGGTCGAGCCGGGTGTCGGATTCCTGCACTTCGAGCAGCTGGGAGTACATCGTCATGTCCGGGTCATTCCTGATCGATCGGTGTGGCTTCAGGGACGATACGCGGTGACCGGCGGCTCTGGTGACGTCGGCATCGGCGGCGGTGTCACCGTGGTCGGTGATCGCTGGCCGGCGACGGTGGTGTCGGGGGCCGGTCTCGTCGTGGTGGAGCGGGGTGCGCCGTACCGGTCGGCGAAGGTCATGCCGTCCTGGGGCCCCAGGTGCAGCGTGATCCCCGACCGGGTCGGGTCGGCGGGTGCGAAATCGGCGCGCGGTTGATCCTCGAGCGCTGACGACATGAACGCCCGCCATGACACGGCCGCATACGCGCCGCCGGTCCCGCCCGGAAACACCACGAAGGGGTCGGAGGTGCTCCCGATCCACACGGCGGTGGCGAGCTGCGGTGTGTAGCCCGCAAACCACAGATCCTTCGGCCCGTCCGACGTACCGGTCTTGCCGGCGGCCGGTTGCCCGGATGCCAGACGAGCGCCGGTCCCGGTGCCGCTCTGCACGTTCTCGGTGAGCACCTGGGTGATCAGCCG
>JBDZVK010000219.1:0-4719 GCA_040255725.1 Actinomycetota bacterium | reverse complement strand
GAGCCACCACCGCGGCCGGGGCGCTTCCGCCAGCACATCCCGCTGCCTCCGGGAGCCCGTGTCGGGCCGACGGCGCCCTGGTACGACCTGGCTGCGAAGAAGATGCGGTACGGCACGGCCGACGTGCGCGACGCCTTCGCCGACCTCGGCCCGGCAGCGCCGTCGCCCCGTGAGGTCGTGCCGGGTCGCCCCGGCGCCGCGGTCCTCGCCGCGATCTACGACGACGGCGGCGAAGCCTGGGTCATCCTCACCCGGCGGACCATCGACCTGCGGGCCCACAGTGGCGAAGTGTCGTTCCCCGGCGGCCGACAGGAGCCGGGCGAGACCCTGGAGCAGACGGCCCGGCGCGAGACGATCGAGGAGATCGCCCTGGCCGACAACGTCCGCTTCGTCGGCGAGCTCGACCACCTCTCCACGGTCACCAGCGGGTCGGTGATCATTCCCTATGTGGGCGTGCTCGAGTCGCCGCCGGTCGGGCTCGTCCCGAACCCCGGCGAGGTCGACGCCATTCTGCACGTGCCCCTGAGCAGGCTGCTCTCACCGGAGGTGTTCCGGTCCGAGATCTGGCCGATGCCCGACGGCACCGAGTACCCCGTGTTCTTCTTCGATCTCGACGAAGACACCGTGTGGGGCGCGACCGCGGCGATGCTGCGCCAGTTGCTCGGCTTTCTCACCGGCACCGTCCGCCGCGGCGAACTCGGCCACAACTGACCGCCACGACCCGGGAGGCGCGACGGGCACGCAGCGACGACCGTTCCACGGGTCGTGACCGCCGCGGCATCGGTCGACCGGTTCGTTCCGGGACGCGGCGCGGGCACCGCACCCGCCGCCCGACGACTCAGCGGTCGTGGTAGTTCGGGGACTCCTTGGTGATCGTCACGTCGTGGGGGTGACTCTCCCGCAGCGACGCGCCGGTGATCCGCACGAACCGGGACCGCACCTGCAGATCCTCGATCGTCTCGGTGCCGCAGTAACCCATGGCGATGCGCAACCCGCCCGAAACCTGGTAGAGCACGTTCGCGATCGGCCCCTTGTAGGCGACCCGGCCCTCGATGCCCTCGGGCACGAGCTTGTCGGCGTCGGTGACGTCGCCCTGGAAGTACCGGTCCTTCGAGTACGACCGGCCCTTCATGGCGCCCATCGACCCCATGCCGCGGTACTCCTTGTAGCGCTCACCCTGGTGCAGCACCACCTCGCCCGGCGACTCGTCGACCCCGGCGAGCATGCTGCCGAGCATCACGGTGTCGGCGCCCGCGGCGATCGCCTTCGCGACGTCGCCGGAGAACTGCGCCCCGCCGTCGGCGATCACCGTTGCGCCGTGGCGGTGGGCCACCTCGGCGACGTCGAAGATGGCGGTGAGCTGGGGCACGCCGACCCCCGACACGATGCGGGTCGTGCAGATGGACCCCGGGCCGACGCCCACCTTGACCGCATCGGCGCCGACACCGATCAGGGCCTCGGCGGCCTCGGCGGTCGCGATGTTGCCGGCGATGACCTCGATGTCGGCACGGCTCTTGACCTCTTTGACCACGTCGAGCACGCCACGGGAATGGCCGTGTGAGGTGTCGAGCACCAGCACGTCGACGCCGGCTTCGATCAGGGCGTCGACCCGGTCGAACGTGTCGGGGCCGGTGCCGATCGCCGCGCCACAACGCAGGCGTCCGGCGTCGTCGTGAGTCGAGTCCGGGAACTGCCGGCGCTTCTCGAGGTCCTTCACGGTGATCAGCCCGCAGAGCCTGCCGCTCTCGTCGACCACCGGGAGCTTCTCGATCCGGTGCTCCCAGAACAACGCCTTGGCCTCCTCCAGGGTGGTCCCCGGTGAGGCGGTCACGAGCGGCGGTTTGCGCATGACCTGGTCTATGGGCTGGGACACGTCCTCGACGAAGCGCAGGTCGCGGTTGGTGAGGATGCCCACGAGCAGGCCGCCGTCATCGGTGATCGGCACGCCCGAGATGTGGTAGTGCGCCATGAGGTCGAGCGCGTCACGCACGGGTACGTCGGCGCCGAGGGTCACCGGATCCACGATCATCCCCGACTGTGAACGCTTGACCTTGTCGACCTCGGCGGCCTGGTCGGCGATCGACAGGTTCCGGTGCACGATGCCGATCCCACCCGCACGGGCCATCGCGATCGCGAGGCGCGACTCGGTCACCGTGTCCATCGCCGCCGACACGATCGGCAGCCGCAACGAGATCGAAGGGGTGAGCCGGCTGCCGGTGTCGACGTCGGCGGGGAGCACCGACGACTCCGCCGGGAGCAGCAGCACGTCGTCGAAGGTGAGCCCCTCCTTGGCGAACTTGGCGGGCATGCCCGTCCCGGAACCCGCGTCGTCACCTCCGCCGAACGGGTTTCGAGCGTGGTCCATGCGCAAGGTCCTCCTGGACTCGACTGGGTGACGCCAGCCTATCCGGCATCGGGCGCGCCGGGCTCGCTCGACACTTCCTCGACGCTTCGACACCGCCGGCGGCGGCGATAACATACCGTTCATCCGTCCATCTGAACGCCGAGGTGACCGGTGGGCAATTTCGACTTCTCGACCGTCACGGCATTCTTCGGCGGCAGGCAGCACATCAGCGGGCAGACCGGATTCGGAGGCGAGCGAGGGTGACCACGGAAGAACCCGACGACGATCGGCAGGCGCGCGTCGAGGAGATGGCCGCCCACAAGCGGTACAACATGAAGGCGCTCGGCCGGCTGGTCGACTCGAATCGCCTGACCGGCGTCACCCGCCCGCCCGGCGAAGGGCCGTCGAAGCGCGAACGTGACGAGCGGGGTCGCCTCGACGGCGACGGCGACGGTGACGACGACGGTGACGGGTTCGACGGCCTCGGCGACGGCGCAGGAGAGTCGACCGACCGGGTGCTGGCCATCGCCGAACAGATGGACCTTCCGATCAGGCTGACCGGTAGCGGCGGTGGCTCGACGGCGCGGCTCGGCGACGAAGCGTCCGGGGACCTGCCCGACGACGGGGTCGACCGGTCGGGCCTGGGCTCCACGCTGACCCGGAGCGGGCTGTCGTTCCGGCTCGACGACCCCACCTCGACGAACGGCGACGAGCCGAAGTCGCAACATTCCCTCGCCCGGCAGATGCTCGACGGCGAGATCCAACCCGGGGGACGGATCTCGGATCCGCGCGACGTCCCCGGCATCGTGCTCGACCTCGCGAAGGACGTGCCGGCGTCGGTCGCGGTCAGCGTCGTCCGCATCGACGAAGAGGTCGAGGTCGTCGGTGACAGCATCGACCCGTCGATCGACCCGGCCCTGTTCACGTCGGTGTTCAGTGGACTCTTCCGCGTCGTGCGGCCGGCGGTGGCCGATCTCGAGAACGGCCCACTCGGGTCGATTCGCGACGTGGTCGTCGAAGGCGAACGGATGGACCTCATCCTGCGTCCCCTCGGCGCCCGGTACTTCCTCATGGTGATGGAGGACCGGAGTGATCCGCAGGCGAACCTGGCGGCGACCCGGACGCGCATGGCATGGATCGCGCCGGGGCTGGGAGCGATCCTCGCACAGCAGGACGGCGAGGTCTGAGGTAGCCTGACGCGGCGATGGCGACCCTTTCGTTCGAAGGCGAGACGCACGCCGAGCTGGTGACGAAGGTGCGCCGTTGGCTCGCGTCGGTCGACGGTTCCGACGCAGGCACCCTGAGTCCCCAGGACGCCCTCGAGCAGGGCGCGGAGATCACCAAGGACGCCCTGCGGGTGATCGCTTCGGCCGCGCCCGAACCCATCGCGCAGTCCGACGTGGTCAAAGCGCTCACCGGGATGGGCTACAAGGCGACCGACGCCACCAAGGAAGCGCTCACGGCCGGGTTGGATTCGTTCGACGAACTCACCGGCGGTGGCGCGATCGAGCGGGCGCGCAAGACGTCGCGATCGGCGATGTACCAGATGAACGCGGCGGTCGCACGGCAGATCCTCCGCGCGATGAAGGGGTGAACGGCGGGTCGGTGCCGGTGCCGCTCGCCGGGCGACTGCTCGTGGCGACCCCTGAATTGGCCGATCCGAACTTCGCCCACACGGTCGTGTTGTTGTTGGCGGTCCGGCCCGAAGGTGCGCTCGGGATCGTGTTGAACCGGCCGAGTGATCGGCGCGTCGACGACGTGCTGCCCCGCTGGGCCGACCGTGTCGCGGCCCCGGCGGTGGTCTTCTTCGGCGGACCGGTCGGCCTCGATTCCGTCGTGGGGCTCTCCGCCCAGGGCGCGGTCGACCTCGACGACGCCATGTTCGGCGAGGTCGTCCCCGACGACGACGGCACGAGTGACATCCGGTTGTTCGCCGGCTCGGCCGGGTGGGGCGCCGACCAGTTGGAAACCGAGATCGCCCAGGGTTCGTGGTGGGTGTTCGAGGTCGAAGCCGGCGACGTGACCACGTCGGACCCCGAGACACTCTGGCAACGGGTTCTCCGCCGGCAGACGGGCCTCACGGCGTGGTTCGCGCTGGCGACCGCCGATCCGTCTTTCAACTGACCGACGCCGCACGGTCCTGCGGGGCGCGACCGTCACCGGGCACGGGCGGTCGACGGCGGCGTCGGGTCATGGGAGCCACGGGCGCGACCGGTAGAATCGTCCCTTCTCTCCGGAAAGAGGAGTACCCCAGTGAGTGACGTCGCGATCGGACTCGGCCGGACCGCCAGGTCCGCATACCGTCTCGATGACATTTCGATCGTGCCGACCCGGCGGACCCGCGACGCGGACGTGGTCGACATCTCCTGGGAGGT
>JBDZVK010000218.1:1464-4743 GCA_040255725.1 Actinomycetota bacterium | reverse complement strand
GCGGTGTTGGGGGCATCGCACCAGTTCGGACCGGTGGTCGCCGGGCGACGGCTCCGCTCGGTGGCCGCCGGTCTGATCACGATGCTGTTGTGGGTACCGGCATCGTGGTTGCTGCCCTTCGCCTTCGCCACCCACCGACCCGCACTCCTGGAAGTCGCGGGTGTCCTCGCGTTCGGCGCGGTGTGCCTCGCCGCGTGGAACCTGTCGGGGCCGCTGCTGCGCCGCGGGCGCGGCACGCCGGTGCTGGGGCTGCGCCTGGCCATCGTGTTCCTCGTGATCACCGCCGCGTTCGGAGTGACCTACGCCTTCGACCTGCACCACGGCTACTTCCTGCTGCTCCCCCGTCGCGTCCTCGCCCACGCCCACCTTGGGCTGATCGGCTGGATCGGCCTCGCGTACGTCGCGGTCGCCGAGAAGTTGTGGCCGATGTTCCTGCTGGCGCACCGCCCCTCGACCGCGGCCGGGGACTGGGCCGTGCGTCTCGTCGCCGGTGGCGTGCCGGTGGTGGCCGTCGGGCTGCTCATCCCCTCGGTACCGCTCACCTCGATCGGGGCGGGCGTCGTCGTCGCCGGGCTCACCGCCCACCTGGTCTCGCTCGCCGGGGTGATCCGCCACCGGCGCCGCCGCATGGAACTGCTCCACGCCTATGTGCTCACCTCCGCGGTGATGCTGATCGTGGCGGTCTGGGCCGCGGCGATCGCCGGAATGTTCGACGTGTCGGCCGCCGTGCGCACCCGGGCGGTCCAGACCGAGATCTTCGCGTTGACGATGTGGCTGGGCCTGGCCGTGATCGGTCACCTCCACAAGATCGTGCCGTTCATCTCGTGGAGCCGCATGCGCTCCGCCGGGCACACCAGGGCGCCGAACGGCCGGCCGCTGCTGTTCGCCCACCTCGTGCACGCCCCGTCGGCACGCGCGGCGTACGTCACGGGCGTCGTCGCCGCGGTGACCGGTGTGGTCGGGATGGCCGGCAGCCACGTCCTCGCCGTCGAGATCTGCGGGGTCGCCCTGGCGATCACCGGGCTCATCGTGCTCGCGAACCTGACGTCCGGACCGCTCCGGATCATCGCCAACGACAAACGCACCGCCGCCCGGAGCGAGCCCGGGCCCGGCCCTGCCCCCACCACCACCGATACCCCGACTCCGGTCGCCGTATCCTAGAGACACGAAAAGAGCGATCATGGGTGCCCCCATCACCGAAGCCGACATCGAGCGGGTCACGTCCGCACTGCACGAGGTCTACGATCCCGAGGTCGGCCTCGACATCATGACCATGGGCCTGATCTACCGGCTCGAGGCCGGGATGGAGAAGGTCATCATCGACATGACGCTGACCACGCCGGGCTGCCCGGTGTCCGACAGCCTGCCCGAGGAGGCCCGCCAGGCCGCGGCCCGGGCGCTCGACCCCGGTGGCGACGACCGCGTGAACCTCGAGGTCGTGTGGGATCCGCCGTGGAACCCCGAGATGATCGACGACGACGCCCTGGCCGAGCTCGGCTACCGCCGGGTCACCAACTGACCGGCCCACCGCGAAGCTCCGCCTGTCGCCTTGATCGTCGCGCTCCTCACTCTCCACCTGATCGCCTTCGCGATCTGGGTCGGCAACCTCGTCGCGCTCCCCATCACGGTGCGCCTGCTCAAACCGATGGCCGACCCCAAGCTGCAGGCGGCGTACTTTCCCAAGATGGGCCGCGCCTTCGGCACCGTCGGCACCATCGCGCTCGTCGTGGCGATCGTCACGGGGGCGATCCTCGCCGGGGCACCCCCGGCGTGGCCGGGTGCGGTGCTGGGCGCCGTGCTCACCGGCCTGTTCGTGCTCGTGGTCACCACGATCGCCATGGTCCAGGCCCGTCGCGTCGGCAAGCTGCGCCGCGCCCTGGCCCACGGTGACGCCGCCGGCGAGGCTGCCGAGCGGCACCTCGCCACCCAGGTGCGCCTGACCGATTTCGGGCGCGCCGTGATCATCGTCGGCACGCTCGTGGGTGTCGTCTTCGAGGCAGCAGCGATCGCGGCGATTTGAAACCCCCAACTAGATTCGAGAGCCGTGTCTGCCTTCCTTGATCTCGTCCACCAGCGCGTCGTCGTCTACGACGGCGCCACCGGTACCTGGCTGCAGGGCCAGGACCTCACCGCGGACGACTTCGGCGGCGACGCGCTCGAGGGGTGCAACGAGTACCTGGGCATCACCCGGCCCGACGTCGTCCGCGCCCTGCACGCCGCGTACTTCGAGGTGGGCGCCGACGTCGTCGAGACCAACACGTTCGGGTCGTTCGCGATCCCTCTCGGCGAATACGACCTGTCCGACCGCGCACACGAGATCACCCTGGCGAACGCCCGACTGGCCCGCGAGGTCGCGGATGACTTCTCGTCCGCGGACCGCAAGCGGTTCGTCGCCGGTTCGATGGGTCCGGGCACCAAGTTCGCCTCGCTCGGGCAGATCCCGTTCGCGACGTTGCGTGACGCGTACGAGGTGCAGGCCGGCGCGCTGATCGAGGGCGGCGTCGATGCGCTCATCATCGAGACCCAGTTCGATCTGCTCGGCCTGAAGGCCGCGATCATCGGCGCCCGCAAGGCGATGGCCTCCCGAGGCCGCGCGGTGCCGATCCAGGCCCAGGTCACCATCGAGCTGACCGGCCGCATGCTCCCCGGCACCGAGATCGGAGCGGCGCTCGCCGCGATCGACCCGCTGGGCATCGACATCATCGGCATCAACTGCGCGACCGGCCCGGTGGAGATGGCCGAACACCTCCGCCACCTCTCCCAACACAGCCGCATGCCGATCTCGTGTCTGCCCAACGCCGGGCTGCCGAGCGTGGTCGACGGCGCGATGCACTACGACCTGACCGCCGAGGAATTCGTCGCCCACCACACCCGCTTCGTGTCCGAACTCGGCGTGCAGGTGGTCGGCGGGTGCTGTGGCACCACGCCCGAGTTCATCGCCCGGCTCGTCGACGCGGTCGCCGATCTCGAGCCCGCCGAGCGCGCACCCGTGCACGAGCCGGGGGTCACCTCCATCTACTCGCTCGTGCCCTTCGACCAGGACACCGCGTACCTGGGCATCGGCGAGCGCACCAACGCGAACGGCTCGAAGAAGTTCCGCGAGGCGATGCTCGCCGGTGACTGGGACACGTGCCTGAAGATGGCAACCGACCAGGTCAAGGAGGGTGCGCACGTGCTGGATGTGTGCGTCGACTACGTCGGCCGCGACGGGACCGTCGACATGGAGGAGCTCGCCAGCAGGTTCGCCACCCAGGTGAACGCCCCGCTGATGATCGACTC
>JBDZVK010000218.1:0-1364 GCA_040255725.1 Actinomycetota bacterium | reverse complement strand
CCGGCCGCCCGGCAGGTGCTCAACTCGGTGTTCCTGCACGAGTGCACCCAGGCCGGGCTCGACTCGGCGATCGTGCACTTCTCGAAGATCCTGCCCCTGTCGCGCATCCCCGACGATCAGCGCGACGTGTGCGAAGACCTGATCTACGACCGGCGCGGCACCGCGGGAGCGCACGCGAACGGCGATGAGAACTACGACCCGTTGCAGGCGCTGCTGGCGATGTTCGAGAACGTGAAGGCCGCCGAGGTCGTCAAAGAGGACCGGAGCGGCTGGCCGGTCGACAAGCGGCTGTCCCAGCGGATCATCGACGGCGACCGGGACGGCCTCGAAGCCGACCTCGACGAGGCCCTCGCCGGTGGGATGGGTGCCCTTCAGATCGTCAACGACGTGCTGTTGGCCGGCATGAAGGTCGTCGGTGACCTCTTCGGGGCCGGCGAGATGCAACTGCCCTTCGTGTTGCAGTCGGCCCAGACCATGAAGGCGTCGGTCGCCCACCTCGAGCCGCACATGGAGAAGGTCGAGGGCGACACCTCCAAGGGCAGGATCGTGCTCGCCACCGTCAAGGGCGACGTGCACGACATCGGCAAGAACCTGGTCGACATCATCCTCACCAACAACGGCTACGACGTGCACAACCTGGGCATCAAGGTGTCGATCTCGGACCTGGTCGCGAAGGCGATCGAGGTCGACGCGGATGCGATCGGCATGTCGGGGTTGCTCGTGAAGTCGACACTGGTCATGCGCGACAACCTGGTCGAGTTGAACGACCGGAACCTGTCGAACATCCCGGTGGTGCTCGGTGGCGCGGCGCTGACCCGGTCGTACGTGGAGCGCGACCTGCGCGAGATCTACGAGGGTCGGCTGTTCTACGGCAAGGACGCCTTCGAGGGTCTCGACGTGATGGACCGTCTCGGAGAGATCCGTCGTGGTGAGACCACCGACGACGACTGGGGGGTGGTGCCCTCGGATTCGAAGGTGCCCTCCCGGCTGCACCACACCAAAGAGGTCGATTACGACTCGCTGCCGGCGCGCTCGCCCGAGGTCGCCACCGACAACCCGATCCCGGCGCCGCCGTTCCTCGGGGTGCGCATGGTCAAGGGCGTGCCGATCGACGACGTCGCGGCGTACCTGAACGAGACGTCGCTGTTCCGGCTGCAGTGGCAGTACCTGCCCGAAGGCGCCCGCAAGAACGCCCAGGCGGCCCGCCGCGGCGAGTCCACCAAGGACGGCAAGCCGACCGAGTCGGACGAGGACTTCAAGGAGCGGATCCGCCCGATCCTGCGCGAGCAGCTCGACTACGTCCGCACCAACGACCTGTTGATGCCGGCGTCGCTGTACGGGTTCTTCCCCTGCAACGGCGACGG
>JBDZVK010000217.1:0-4780 GCA_040255725.1 Actinomycetota bacterium | reverse complement strand
ACCAGGCTCGTAGCTCGGCCGAGTTGATGCAGCTCGGATCCTCGGCGAAGTCCAGACCCTTGGCGACGCAGCGTTTCGAATCGATACGCAAGTCGAACATGCCACTCGCAAAGGTCGGTCGGCTCATCAGGTGGGTCAGATCGGGTGCCGCGCCGGCGGTGAGCGGGCTCTTGTCGGGCGGCGGTGCGGTGTGGACGCCACGCACGGTGTGGCATTCCCCGCACTGGGTCTTGAACAACTCTGCGCCATCGGCGGCCAGGCCGCTGGATGGAGTGACGGCGGGTTTCTGCTGCTCCTCGACCCAGGCCTTGTACTCGGCCGGCGGCAGGGCGATGACCGTGAAACGCATGTTGGCGTGCGACAGCCCGCACATGACGGTGCACTGGCCGAAGTAGGTGCCCGGTTCGTCGGCAGCCACGTTGAACATGGTCGTCCGGCCCGGCACGACGTCACGCTTGCCCTGCAGTTCGGGGACCCACCAACCGTGGATCACGTCACGCGACGTCATCCGCAGGCTGATGTCCTCACCCGCGGGGATCACCATGTCGTTCGCCGTGACGATGTCGTCGTACTTGCGCTGCGACTCGTCGGTGCCGTTCTTGCCGAGGTCGTAGCGGAACTCCCACCACCACTGCTGGCCCACGACCTCGATGTGGGGGTTCTGCTTCGGCGGCTGCTTGTCGAGCTTGAAGATGGTGACGACGGTTGCGAAACCGATCACGAGCAGGATCAGCGCAGGAGTGATCGTCCAACCGAGCTCCAGCACCGTGGAGCCGTGGATCGGCTCGGGAATGTTCTCGTCGTCGGTCTCGTCACCCTTCGCCCGGTACCGGACGGCGAAGTAGAGCGTGACGCCGATGACCAGGACCGAGATGACGCCACCGACGATGAACACCGGAACGACCAGGTTGTAGATCGTCTGGGCGTAATGGCCCCTGGGATTCAGCGAGTCCTGCTTCGCGTTGGGGACGCACCCGGCTCCGAACGCCACCACCGCCACCAGGGCGGCGCCGAGACCGATCGCTGCGCGGTGGCGGCGCAAGCCCCGGGGTCGGCTGGTCGGACGGTGGATCATCGGAGCTCCTTGTCGGCGATCTGCACGGCGATCGGGGCGCCCGCAGCCCCGTGGCTCGGCATCTCGAGCTGGTACGGGTGCGGCGTGTTCTCGTCCTTCTCCACGTGCTTGGGACCCTTCACCATGCCCCAGATGCCCAGCGCCAGGATGATCGCGACGCCGACGACGGCGAGGACGGCGATCAGGTTGCGCGAGAGCTTCGGCCGGAAGCTGAGGATGATCGCGACGACGAAGGCGACCGCGGGGATGGCTCCGAACACCGCGGTGTCGACCCCGTGGGGGAAGGCGAGCAGCACGCGGGACACCGCGAAGACGAACAGCGCGATCGACAGGATCGCGAACAGCGGGAAGTCGAGCGGGTAGGTCAGTTCGTGACGGACCTTCCGGTTGGCGAACGGGTCGGCGGTGGCGTGGTCCGACCAGGCGTAGACCGTCCACTGGATCGCCGAGATGCCCGCCGTCACCAGCCCGAGGATGAACAACGCCGGGCTGTAGGTGAGCCCGAGGACCACCATGGCGGCACCGAACGCACCGACGATCGGCCAGTGGTTCGTCCCCCGGGGCGGGAGCACGGCCGCGGGAGCGGCGAGGCCCTGGACCGCGGCGCCCTCCTCGGGGTCACCGTCACGGGTGAGTGAGAGCACCGAACCGATGAGGATCGCCGCCGCCGCGTAGGCGAGCAGGACCGCGTACGCGAAGTGGTCTCCGACGGGACCCTTGTACCCGACGCTGATCGGACCGACCAGCTCGTCCATGCCGATGTTCTGTCCGACCGTCGCGATGGCGACGAAGAACGCTCCGAGCAGCGCCAGCACGGCCGAGCCGAACATGAATTTTGAGCCTGTGGTCAACATGGTTCTCTGAGAGGACATTCCTACTTCATCACATAGACGGCGTACCAGAGCACCCCGAAGAGCGCCACGGTCACGTACCAGAACAGGGCCACCGCATCGACCGAGTCCCGGTCGTGGCGGTTCAGTCGACCACCCAACGCCCGGAAACCGGTCACCAGTACCGACGCCATCGCCGAGCCGATGATCGCCAGGTGGACCCCGACGATCGTGAAGATCAGCAACATGGTGGGGCTCTCGGCGATGCCGACCGATGTGTCCGGGTCGGTCGAGACGTTCAGGCTCGTGAGGATGAAGGACTCGGCGTTGACGAACGCCGCACCGAGCAGCAGCACGATCCCGTAGGCGACCCACATGCTCTGCCGGTCGTCGTTGCGGACCGCGTGCTGCGCCCAGAGCATGGCGGGGATCGACAGCAGCAGGGTGAACAGGGCCGTGTTGGGACCGGTGAGCGGCAGGCCGCCGGTCGGGATCCACTCGGCGTTCCCGGCCAGTGCGGTGTGGCGGGCCGAGAGGTACAGGCCGATCAGCGTGGCCATCGCCATGATCGCCACGGCGGAGAAGATCGCCGCGGCGATCATCTGCGAGCGTGGGCGCTGGCGGGCGGCCTCCGGCGCGTGTTCGACGGCCGTGGCGTCGATCCGGGCGAGATCCAGACTCATCGGGCCACCTCCACGTCGACCTCGTCGTCGGAGAGTTCATCGAGCAGCGGCGCATCGGAAGTCACCGGCGGCAACTCCACGAAGTTCTCGTACAACGGGGGCGAGGCGGTCGCCCACTCCAGCGACTGACCGGCACCCCACGGGTCGGACTCGGTCTCGACATCGGAATCCACGTAGCGCTTCACGGCGACGAGCAGGGCCCCGATCGTGAGGAACACCGTGCCGGCGATCGCGACCCAGCCGATCACCGCGAGGGTGTTCAGACCCGACGAGCCGTGCAGATGTTGTTGGTCGGATCCGGTGATCGCGGCGATCACGTCGGCCAACGCGATCGCACCGCTGCCGAGCCCGGCGAGAACCGCCGCGATCATGCCCATGGCGTTCAGGGCGTTCGCGCCGGCGATCTTCGAGGCCCAGTGGAACAGTGCCGCCGAGGCCGCCGCGATCGTCGCGCCGATGACCAACTGGATCACCGCGTCGTCGAACAGGGTGCGGTGCAACTCGAGGCTCCGGAACGCCGTGAACATCCCGAGCACGACGGCGAGGGCGAGCAGCGCGAGCGCCACCACGGCGCCCGGCAGCGGCGCCGCCTTGATCGGCCCACCGGCCCGGCGTCCGCGCCAGAACTTGTCGAGGTTGAACCCCACCAGGCCGAGCACCGGGAAGACCACCAGGATCGACTCGACGATCACCACGGGATTGTCGTAGCGCATGACGGGAACGGCACCTTCGGAGAACACCGCATACGACAGCACGGTGTAGGCCCCGAACGACAAGATCCCGAACGCTCCGATCTGGGCCATCGCGATGCCCCGACGGAAGTCGTCGCGGGTGCGGGTGAAGGTCGTGACGATGTCCGAGGCGATCCCCAACGCCGGGATGGCGATCGCGTAGATCTGTGGCTGGTTGAAGAACCACTGCATCTGGCTGAACGCGTTCGACGAGCCCGAGAAGATCGCGCCGTGGCTGTGGTCGACCCAGACGAGGACCATCAGGGCTCCAAGGACCGACAGCGAGATCGTCCACATGATCCCGGCGACGACCATCGACCACGAGAACAGCGGGACCCGCGTCATCGTCATGCCCGGAGCACGCTGCGTGAACACCGTGGTCACCAGTACCACCGACAGGGTGATGATGCAGGCGATCAGCAGGATGACCGACAGGGCCCACAGGTCGACGGCCGTCGAGCGGGTGATGACCTCGATGCCCTCCTGGCCGGTGTCGACCGGGGCGCCGCCGCCGGTGAAGTACGAGATGATGAACAGCGTCCCGGCGACGAAGTAGCCCCACACCGACGCGGCCGCCGCCCGGGGGAAGGCGACCGCCCTGGCGCCGATCTGCAACGGGATCAGCACGAGGCCGAGGCCCAACATGAGCGGAATGAGCCCCACCAGGACGATGCCGGTCGGCTGCAGCGTGCTCAGCGAGAAGTACCTGGCGGTGCTCAGCACCTGATGTTTGGTGCCGTCGATCGTGTCGAGGCGCAGCAGGAAGCCGAGAACCTCCGCGGCGGCGACCACCAGCACCGACAGGGTGATCAACACCCGTCCCAGGGCCTTGTGATCGCCGGTGCCGAGCAGGCCTGCGAACCCGCTGGGTCGCATGAGCACGGCCGCGGCCGGCGTGATCGGATGGGTCTCGGTGTCAGTCAGTTCCATGCCAGTTCCAACGTTGCGCGGTTCATGCGATGACGAACCTCGAGTCGTGAGCGAAGCCAACGGCTCCGGACATTACACAGACCCCGATCACGGTGGACAAACCATAGGTCGGCCCCGGCGAACCCATCGAGCTCCTGCGATGCGCCGCCGCGCCGACCCCGCGCATCAGTGACCCCACCGCACCAACTGGTCCACCACCATCGCTCCGAACAGCAGCGTCACGTACGTGATGGAGTAGCCGAACATCTTCATCGCGAGCTTCGGCGACTCGCTCTGCTTCAGCTTCCAGGCGAACCCGAGGAAGACCGCTCCCAGGACCACCGCGGCGACCAGGTAGATGACGCCCATGTCGGCCACCGGCCCGAACACCAGTGTGAGCGCCCACAGCACCACCGTGTAGCCGATGATCCGCACCGCGGTGGTGTGGTAGCCGGCGACACTCGGCAGCATCGGCACGTCCGCGGCCGAATAGTCGTCGCTGAACCGCATGGCCAGCGCCCAGAAGTGCGGCGGCGTCCAGTAGACGATCAC
>JBDZVK010000216.1:0-4781 GCA_040255725.1 Actinomycetota bacterium | reverse complement strand
CCCGCACGGCCCGGTCGGTGTCGACCTCGAAGGAGACGAGGTCCCGCTGGTTCACCCCGATCAGGCTCGCCCCGACCCCGAGTGCGCGCTCCACCTCGGCTTCGTCGTGCACCTCGACCAGCGCCGCGAGCCCCAACTCGGTGGCCAGATCGTGGAAGTCGGCCAATTCGGTGTCGTCGAGCGCCGCGACGATCAACAGCACCGCGTCGGCGCCCATGATCCGAGCGTCGCACACGTCGGCCGCGGTCACCGTGAAGTCCTTGCGGAGCACCGGGACCTCCACCGAGCCTCGGGCGAGGCGCAGATCGTCGGCGGAACCACCGAAGAACGCGACATCGGTGAGCACCGACAGGCAACTCGCCCCACCCTTCGCGTACGCGCCGGCGAGCGCCATCGGGTCGAGGTCGGCGTGCAGATCACCTTTCGAAGGCGAGCGCCGCTTGATCTCGGCGATCACCCCCACGCCGGCGTCGGCCACAAGCGCGGCGCGAAGATCACGGACCGGGCCGGCCGCTCGTGCCTCGTCGAGCAGCCGCTGTGGATCCCGGTGGTCGCCGGACGCGGCGTCGCGGTGCGCCGCCAGGATCCGATCGAGGTAGGTCAAAGATCGATGCCCTTCGCGACCACGGGGGTCACCACGGTGAGCATCGGCGCCTCGGCGAGCTTGCCGTCGAGGGAGACCATCGCGTCGGCCATCGCGGCGCTGCCACCGTGGGTGGCGAGCGCGGCGTCGTCGGTGTACAACTCGAAGAACCAGAACGAGTTCTCCTGGTTCGCGTCGCGGTTCAACACGTAGATCTCGGTGCCCGCCTCGTCGGTCGTGCTGTCGACCAGACCGCGGAGGATCTGGGAGACCTCGTCGGTGAGCTCGGGGATTGCTACCAGGTGTGCGACCATCGCCGTTTTCGTCATGGCAACGCATGGTATCCGCATGTCCGGTCCGGTCCGTCACGGCATCCGACGGCGGGACGGTCCGCCTATCCTGCTGCTCCATGGAGATCAACGGATTCTGTGACGAGGGTTTTGGTTCGGTCCGGGACGCGTTCGTCGGCAACTTCGAGCGGGGCGAGGAACTGGGGGCCGCGGTGGCGGTCTTCCACCGTGGACGACCGGTGGTCGACCTCTGGGCGGGCGACGCCGACGAATACGGCCGTCCCTGGGCCGAGGACACGCTGGTGAACGTCTACTCGATCACCAAGACGATGACGTTCGTCTGTCTGTTGATGCTCGTCGACCGGGGCGACGTCGACGTTGCCGCGCCGATGGCCACCTACTGGCCCGAGTTCGCCGCGAACGGCAAAGCCGACATCACCGTCGCCCAGGTGCTCGGCCACACCGCCGGCCTGAGTGGCTTCGACCCGGCGATCACCCCGGCCGACCTGTACGACTGGGACGCGGTGTGTGCCGGGCTCGCGGCGCAGGAACCCTGGTGGACCCCCGGTGAGGGGTCGGGCTACCACCTGATCACCCAGGGGTATCTGCTGGGCGAGATCGTCCGCCGCGTGTCAGGTCGCTCGGTCGGCACGTTCTTCACCGAGGAGGTTGCCGGGCCGCTCGGCGCCGACTTCCATTTCTCACTCCCGGCGTCCGAGGACGACCGGGTCGCCGATCTGGTGCCGCCCGACTTCGAGGCGATGCTGGCCGCCGCCGCCGGCGACATGGAATCGATCGCGGTGCGCTCGGTGCTGAGCTGCCCGTTGGATGCCACCGAACCGAGGACGCGCGCGTGGCGGGCCGCGGAGATCCCCGCCGCGGGTGGGATCGGCAACGCCCGCTCGATCGCCCGGGTGCACAGCGCCCTCGCGTGCGGCGGCTCGGTCGACGGGGTCACGCTCATGTCGCCGGCGACCGTCGAGTCGATCCTCGACGAGCAGTCGAACGCGGTCGACCACGTGTTGGGCATGCCGACCCGCTTCGGGCTCGGGTTCGGGCTGATGAGCGACGACATCCCACTCAGCCCGAACGAGCGGTCGTTCTTCTGGGGCGGCTGGGGTGGTTCGATCGCCGTGACCGACCTCGACACCCGCACCTCGGTCGCGTACGTGATGAACAAGATGGGCACCGGCATGGCCGGCGATCTGCGCGGCGGCCTGGTCGCCATCGCCGCCACCAACGCAGCGACCCGGCTCGCCTGAGCCGGTCACTCCCCTCGTCCTGGGTGCCGAGCGCTCAGCGGCCCCGGCGGGCCGCGGTCATCCGCCGGGCGGCGGGCACCGCGGCGAGCAGGGCCCGGGCCTTGTTGTGGCACTCGAGGTTCTCGTCGGCGGGCACGCTGTCGGCGACGATCCCCGCACCGGCCTGCACCCAGGCCCGGCCGTCGGGCACGACGACCATCGTGCGGATGGCGATCGCCACGTCGAGCGTGCCGCCGAAGTCGACGTAGCCGACCACGCCCGCATAGGGCCCGCGCTTGTGCGCCTCGAGGTCGTCGATGATCTCCATCGCCCGCACCTTCGGCGCGCCCGACACCGTGCCCGCGGGCATCGTGGCCCGCAGCACGTCGACGGGTCCCGCATCGTCTCGGAGGTCGCCGGTCACCTCGGACGTCAGGTGCATCACGTGGCTGTAGCGCTCGAGGGTCATCAACTCGTCGACCGTGCAGGTTCCGAAGGCGACGACCCGACCGACGTCGTTGCGGGCCAGGTCGACCAGCATCACGTGCTCGGCCACTTCCTTGGGATGCTCACGCAACTCGGCGGCGAGGCGCCGATCGTCGGCCTCGGTCCTGCCACGGAACCGGGTGCCGGCGATGGGGCGGGAGGTGACCACGCCGTCGCGGACGGTCACCAGCGGCTCGGGCGACGACCCGACCAGGGTCACCTCGGGGTCGCGCACGAAGAACATGTACGGGCTCGGGTTGACCTGGCGGAGCACCCGGTACACGTCGAAGGCCTCCGCGTCGAGGTCGAGCGTGAACCGCTGCGAGAGCACCACCTGGAAGATGTCGCCCGCGACGATGTACTCCTTCGCGGCGTCGACGGCGGCCTCGAAGGTCGCCGCGTCGGTCTCGTCGATCGCGGTGGCGGGTTCCTCGCCCGGGCGGGGCGGTTCGGTGAGTGGCTCGTCGAGCGGTCGTGCCCCGTCGGCGGCCAATGCGTCGAGACGACGGCACGCGTCCTCGTAGCAGGCGTCGATCGCCGCTTCGTCGGCGTCTTCGGGCACAAGCGTGTTGGCGACCAGCACCACCCGCTGCCGGAAGTGGTCGAACGCGGCCAACTCGCCGATCACGTCGAGGGTGGCGTCGGGCAGGCGTCGGTCGTCGGGGGGCGCGTCCCCGAGCCGTTCGACTTCGCGTACCACGTCGTAGCCGAGGAACCCGACCAACCCGCCGTGCAGGGGTGGGAGCTCGTCGATGTCGGGTGCATCGAGCGCGTCGGTGAGCGCCTCGACCGCCGCGAGGATGCCGCGGTCGGTGGGCACGTCGACCGGGAGGTCACCGGAAAGCGACACCCGGCGGCCGTGACTCCGCAGGGTCGCCAGCGGGCGACGGCCGATGAACGACCAGCGGCCCCACCGCTCGCCGTGCTCCACCGATTCGAACAGGAAGCCGGGTTCGTCGCCGCACAGGCGGGCGAACGCCGCGACCGGGGTGATCAGGTCGGCGAGCAACTCCCGCCACAGTGGCACGACGCGGTGCCGCCGGGCCAGATCTGCGAACTCGTCACGCGTCAGCACCGAAGGCCCGGAAGAAGCACGAGTGGTTGCCGGTGTGACAGGCGCCCTGGCCGTCCTGGTCGACCACGAACAACAACGTGTCCCCGTCACAATCGTAGGAAGCCGAGCGGATCCACTGACGTTCCCCCGAGGTGTCGCCTTTTCGCCACTCCTCCTGCCGGGACCGGCTCCAGAACACGGTGCGACCCTCGGCGAGGCTGCGGCGCAGCGTGGCCTCGTTCATCCAGGCCATCATCAACACCTGCCCGGTCGAGCGCTCCTGCACGATCGCCGGCACCAGACCGGCGTCGTCGTAGGTGATGCGCTCGAGTTCGGCCTCGATGATGTCGATGGGGGTGGCCCCGGGGTCGGTCACAGCGTGTGAGGCTATGGCGTCAGGCATCGGGGGGACGAACGGTCACCCCGCGCGCGGCGAGCTCGGTCTTGGCCTCGGCGATCGTGTGCTCGCCGAAGTGGAAGATCGATGCGGCCAGCACCGCGTCGGCCTTCCCGTCGATGACGCCGTCGGCGAGGTCGGCCAGGGTGCCCACGCCGCCGGACGCGATCACCGGCACCGGCACCGCCTCGGCAACCGCCCTGGTCAGCGCCAGGTCGAAGCCGTCGCGGGTGCCGTCGCGGTCCATCGAGGTCAACAGGATCTCCCCGGCGCCCAACGCGACCGCTTCACGCGCCCACTCGGACACGTCGCGACCGGTCGGGGTACGCCCTCCGTGCAGGTAGACCTCCCAGCCGTCTCGGTCGGTGCGGGCCTTCGCGTCGATCGCGACCACCACACACTGGCTGCCGAAGACCGCCGCGATCTCGGCGATCAGCTCGGGGCGCTGCACCGCCGCGGTGTTGACCGACACCTTGTCCGCGCCGGCGTGCAGGAGGCGCCGGGCGTCGTCGACCGAGCGGATCCCGCCACCCACGGTGAAGGGGATGAAGACTTCCTCGGCGACGCGCCGTGCCATGTCGACGGTGGTGGACCGGTCATCCGACGACGCGGTGATGTCGAGGAACACCAGCTCGTCGGCGCCCTCGGCGTCGTAGCGCGCGGCGAGCTCGACCGGGTCGCCGGCGTCACGGATGCCGACGAAGTTCACGCCCTTGACGACGCGGCCGCC
>JBDZVK010000215.1:0-4804 GCA_040255725.1 Actinomycetota bacterium | reverse complement strand
CGGCACGTTCGGTTCACGACCGAACACGTCGTCGGCGAGGTCCACCGATCCCGACTTGGCGCCGGTGGCGTCGAGTGCGTCGACCGAAGGCATCAGTGCTGTCCTCCTTTGACCGCGTCGCGCACGAACACGAGGCCGCCCTTGGGGCCGGGCACGGCGCCCTTCACCAGGAGCACGTTGCGTTCGGCGTCGGCCTCGACCACCGACAGGTTCAACGTCGTGGTCGTCGTGCCACCCATCCGACCGGCCATCCGCTGGCCGCGGAACACCCGGGCCGGCGTGGCACACGAACCGACCGAGCCGGGCATGCGGTGGATCCGGTGGGCACCGTGGCTGGCCTTCTGGCCCGAGAAGTTGTGGCGCTTCATCACACCGGCGAAGCCCTTGCCCCGCGACACGGCGGTCACGTCGACCAGCGTCGTGTCGGCGAAGAGGTCGACGGCGATCTCCTGGCCGACCTGGAACTCCGAGACGTCGTCGAGACGCAGCTCGACGAGTTGTTCGCCCGGGTCGACGCCGGCCGCCTCGTACTGTCCGGCGACGGGCTTGGTCAGCTTCGACGCCTTCTTGGCCCCGAAGGTCACCTTGAGCGCGCTGTAACCGTCACGCTCGGGAGTCTTGATGTCGACGATGCGCATCGGCGGAACCTGCACGACCGTCACGGGCACGACGCGGTTGTCGTCGTCCCAGATCTGGGTCATGCCGACTTTCTCGCCGACGATTGCTTTCGTTGCCATGAGGGCTCGAGTTCCTTGGGTTCGCCCACCCGGGTGGTGGGGCGTTCACGCGAACGCTCCGCTGGGGCGGACCCCGCGGAGCGGTTCTTCGGTTGTGCCGTACGGTTCCCGGCTGGCAGCAGGCGGGCCTGGACGGACTTCGATTGCTCCTGGCCCGGTCAGGGCACAGGGGGACCATCGTAACGACACGCTCCGCGCCCGTCCAAGTCGTTCGCGACCACCGGGCGTCCGGTGGCGGAGACCCTGCCGTTGGTCACGGATGCGCAGCAATCGTTGCGCCGATGAGGTAGACCACCGGGTCACCCGGCGAGCCGCCGGATGCCGGTCAGAATGGAAGGTGCATGCCGAAGCCGACAGCAATGGACGAGTACTTCGTCCACCAGATCCCCCAGGTGCTCCCCCAGGTCGTGGTGCACCACCAGCACTGGCGGGAGAGCTACTTCTACGAGGTCCACGACCCCACCGGCGACGGCGACGCCTTCTTCTTCACGATGGCGCACTACCCGGCGAGCGAGGGGATGGACTCGCTGCAGATGGGCCGCGTCGGCGGGGAACGGGTCGCCGGCTACCGGCTGCGCGAAGACGACGGCGACCCGCACACCCTCGAGGTGGCCGGTGCCCGGGTCGACGTGATCACCCCGTTCTCCGAGGTGCGGATCAGCGCCGATGCGAACGAGTCGGACTTCGCCTTCGACCTGACCTGGCGGGCCCGCACGCAGCCCTACGTGCTCCGGCGCGGCACGATGCGCGCCGGCGACGAGCTCATCTGGGACCAGTGCCACATCTTCCAGTCCGGCACCTACGAGGGCACCTACGCCCGGGGCGGCCGGACCTTCACGGTCGACGGTTGGGTCGGCCAGCGCGACCACTCCTGGGGCGTGCGCGACCACGGTCGCTGCCCGCTGTGGCTGTGGTGGCAGATCCAGCTCGACGACGGGTTTCTCGGCGTCTGGCACTGGGAACTCGCCAACGGCGCGACCGTGTACACCGACGGCTGCTGGGCCGGCGTCGACGGCTCCGACCCGGTTCCGGTCACCGGATTCTCCTACGACGCCGACTGGGTCGGCTCGGACGGGTCACGAGGAGGCTACGGCGAGCACGGCGACGACACCGCCGGTTTCACCGCGCAGGCCGTGTTCACCCTCGCCGATGGGCGCCGCATCGCCGTCGAGGCCGACGGATCGTTCGTCCAGCCCTACGAGCGCCATCACCGCGGCGGGCTCAACCTGATGAAGGTCCGCACCGACGACGGTCGCACCGGCACGGCCATCTACGAGGTGACCGGCGCCCGCCATCATCGCTTCTTCCCCGACACGGTCGTCGAAGGGGTGCTGCCGTCGTGAGCGTCGCCGCCCCGACGACCATCGCGGACACGCCCGAGGCGCTGACGCCCGAATGGCTCACCGCCGCGTTAACGTGGTCGGGAAGCCTGCACGGCGCGTCGGTCGTCGACGCGACCACCTCGCCGCTCGGCACCGGTCAGATGTCGGACAGCGTCCGCGTCGCCCTCACCTACGACCGGTCGACCGACGCCCCGGCGACGCTCGTCGCCAAGCTGCCCTCGACCGACGCGGCAACCCGCACCTCCGCGCTGTCGTTGCGCAACTACGAAAAGGAGGTGCGCTTCTACCGGTCGCTCGCCCCCACCCTCGACGTGCGGGTCCCCCGGCTGCATTATGCCGACCTCGCGGCCACCCCCGACCGTTTCGTGTTGCTGCTCGAAGACCTCGCACCCGCCGAACAGGGCGATCAGCTCGCCGGCTGCGACGTGGCCGTCGCCGAGGCGGCCGTCGCCGAACTCGTCGGGTTGCACGCGCCCCGCTGGGCCGACGCGTCGCTGGGAGGATTCGGCTGGCTGGACGACACCACGCGCAGCGAGGGCGCCGGTCCGCTGCTGGCGATGCTCTGGTCCGGCTTCTGTGACCGCTACGCCGACCGGCTCACCTCCGAGATCGTCACGGCCGGAACGCAACTGTTCGAACACATCGACGGGCTGCTCACCCCCCGGGGGCCGCGCACCCTCGTGCACGGCGACTACCGCCTCGACAACCTGCTGATCGACCCGTCGGGCGGCCCGGTCACCGTCGTCGACTGGCAGACCACCGCGCTCGGGTCCGCGGCCTACGACGTCGCGTACTTCGTCGGGGCCGGCCTTGCCGCGGACGACCGTCGCGCCCACGAGGAACGCCTCGCCCGCGACTACCACGCACGCCTCGTCGAAGCCGGCGTCGCCGACTACTCCTGGGACGACTGCTGGGACGTCTACCGTCGAGGCACGTTCACCGGGCTGCTCATGGCGGTGGGCGCGTCGATGATCGTGGAACGGACCGAACGCGGCGACGACATGTTCCTCACCATGGCCGGGCGGCACGCGCAGCAGATCCTCGACCTCGACGCGGTGACGGCGCTGCGGTGACCTCGGGCCGCTCCGCGTCGACCGGGGCCGTCGCCGACGCCCTCACCACCACGCTCGAACCGGTCCTCGGCGAGGTCGAGGTGACCGATCTGCACCGTCTCAGCGGCGGCGCGTCACGCGAGACGTGGTCGTTCCGTGTGGGCGAGCGGCGCCTGATCCTGCGACGCGACCCGCCCGGCCGGCCCGGACCGCGCGGCGGCATGCACCTCGAGGCCGAACTGATGCGCAGCGCCCGCAGAGCGGGCCTCCGGGTCGCCGACGTGCTCGTCGACGACGACGGGTCGACCCTCGGCACGGCCGGGCTGGTCATGGACCACGTCGACGGCGAGACGCTTCCCAAACGGATCCTGCACGACGACCGCTTCGCGGCCGCCCGAGGCGTGCTGGTCGGCCAGATCGGCGCGTTCCTCGCCGGTCTGCACGCCATCGACCCGGCCGAGGTGCCCGAGCTGCCCGGCGGCGACGTGCTCACCGACACCTGGGCCGTGTACGACCTCGTCGGTGGGCAGAGTCCCGTGTTCGAGAAGGCCCAGGCGTGGCTCGAGGCGAACCGGCCACCGACCGCGCGCACGGTCGTCGTCCACGGCGACCTGCGGCTGGGCAACCTCATCGTCGACGACGACGGCCTCGCCGCCGCGATCGACTGGGAGCTGGCGCACCTCGGTGACCCGCTCGAAGACCTGGCTTGGGTGTGCGTGAAGGCCTGGCGATTCGGCGCGGCGCCCGAAGTGGCCGGGCTCGGTTCGCCGGACGAGTTGATCACCGCGTACGAGCAGGCCGGAGGCGACCGGGTGGACCGCGATGCGCTGCACTGGTGGCTGGTGCAGCAGACTTTGCGCTGGGGCCTGATCTGCATGGGGCAGGCGTTCGCGCACCTGTCGGGCGCGGTCCGCTCCCACGAGTTGGCGGCGGTCGGCCGACGCGTCGCCGAACAGGAATGGGACCTCGTCGAGCTGCTCGCGCCCGATGCGTGCGCGGCCATTCGTGCCGACCCACCCGACCTGACGCTGCCCGACGGCACCCAGCCCTACGGGCGGCCGACCGCCACCGAGCTGTTGCGTGCGGTGCACGACTTCCTCGCCGACGACGTCGTGCCCGCCACGTCGGGCCGCCTCGCGTACCAGTCGCGGGTGGCCGCCAACATCCTGGCGATCGTCGAACGTGAGCTCGGCCAGGCCCCGCCCGACCCTCCGGTCGACGACTGGCCGTCGCTCGCCCGGTTCGCCTGGGCCCGCTTGGCCGTCGCCAATCCCAAGCGACTCGACTGAAGGTCGAAAACGGACGAGACCCCACCGGAGCGTGGTCTCGCGCAATTCGGGTTCCGACCGGTCGAGGCCGGCGGGTCAAGCGGTCTGGAGCTTGATCTCCACCTCGACGCCGGCGGGAAGGTCGAGCCGCTGGAGCGAGTCGACGGTCTTCTGCGACGGGCCGAGGATGTCGAGCAGGCGCTTGTGGATGCGCATCTCGAAGTGCTCGCGGCTGTCCTTGTCCTTGTGGGGCGACCGGATCACCGTGTAGCGGTGCTTCTCGGTCGGCAGCGGCACCGGCCCACGGATCGTCGCGTCGGTGCGCAGCACCGTCTCGACGATCTTCTTCGTGGACTGGTCGATCACCTCGTGGTCGTAGGCCTTGAGGCGGATGCGGATCTTCT
>JBDZVK010000214.1:1772-4869 GCA_040255725.1 Actinomycetota bacterium | reverse complement strand
GAGCCCGACGGGCCGAACCCGAGCACGATCGAGCCGCCGTCATGGCACACCGGGCAGTGCCCGGCCACGACGAGGACCATGTCGTCGGGATCCGACTCGCCTTCGAGGCGGGTGGCCCACACGTCGTCGAAGCGCTCCATCGGCGACGAGATGGCACAACTCGGGCAGAACACCGTGGCATCGTCGCGACCGGGTCGCAGGGAGGTCTGGTAGCCGAGGCGCGCGAGCTCGTTCACGATCTGGGCGGATCCGTCTGACCCGCTGAGTTGCAGTCGTGGATCCTTTGGTGGTGCAGACATGCGCATTCTCCAGGAACGAGTGGGGGAACCAGGGGCTTCCCGCCGGGCCGGGTGACAAACCAAGGCCACCGGTCGGCCGCAAGGGGACCACCGCCCGTCGGACGGCATCGTTTGGCGACAGGAACGGGGGGAAGACCCCGGTCCGCATGGGTGGTCTACCTGGACACGGACCGGTTCCCCGCCGCCCGGGGGGAAGAACACGGCGTAGGACGGCTCGCTGGACAGAGGCGACTCTGGGCGCCGTCGCGTTGGCCCTGCTCGCCGCTGGCTGCGGCGGCAACCATTCGATCGTCGGGCCGCACGGTCCCGAGGCCGACCGCACCGCGGCGCTGTCGTGGTTCATGTTCGCGTTGGCCGGTGCGATCACCCTCTTCGTGTTCACGTTGCTCGGCATCGGACTGTTCCGGCGCGGTTCGGGCGAGGAGCATCCTCGGTGGTGGCGACGCCTGGTCATCGGGGGTGGGGTGATCATGCCCGCGATCGTGCTCGCGACCCTGTCGGGTCTGACGGTCTGGGCGCTGGGCACCGACCCCGGCTCGAAACCCGGCGATGTGCACATCACCGTGGTGGGTCGCCAGTACTTCTGGGACGTGCACTACGACGGGACCAGCGCCGTCACCGCGAACGAGATCCACGTACCCGTCGACACGCCGATCCGGTTCACCCTGAAGAGCGCGGACGTGATCCACAGCTTCTGGGCGCCCTCGTTGGCCGGCAAGGTCGACATGATCCCCGGGCACCCCAACCACCTCACCATCGAGGTCGACACGCCGGGCACCTACCGCGGTCAGTGCGCCGAGCTGTGCGGGGTGCAGCACGCCAACATGGCTTTCGAGATCATCGCGCAGCCCGAGGCGGACTACCGCCGGTGGCTGGCCCACCAGGCCGAGGAGGCGCAGACGCCCCGAACCGCCGCCGCGCGCAAGGGGCTCGACGTGTTCACCTCGAACAGTTGCGCGGGCTGCCACACGATCCGGGGCACCTCTGCGACCGCCACGGTCGGCCCGGACCTGACCCACCTGGCCGACCGGCACACGCTCGCCGCCCTGACGCTGCCGAACGACGCGTCGCATCTGCGTGCATGGGTGTTCGGCGCGCAACAGGTCAAGCCCGGCTCGAAGATGCCCGATCTGGCGCTGCCCAAGGCTCAGGCCGACGAGCTGATCGCGTATCTGAGGCAGCTCAAGTGAGCACCGACACCGCCACGAGGGTGCTCGTCGAACCCGACGACGGGCTGCTGCTGGCCGAGCACGCCGAGCTGCAGGCGATCTGGGAGGACGAACCCGGCATCCCCGGGTTCCTGACGACCGTCGACCACAAACGCATCGGCACCCGCTACCTCGTGACCGCCGTGATCTTCCTGTGCATCGGCGGCGTCGAGGCGCTGTTCATGCGGTTCCAGCTCGCCGCGCCCGAACAGTCGCTGCTGGCGGCGAAAACCTACAACGAGATCATGACGATGCACGGGACGACCATGATCTTCCTGTTCAACACGCCGATCTTCGCCGGCTTCGGCAACTACCTGGTGCCGCTGCAGTGCGGCGCGCGCGACATGGCCTTCCCGCGGCTGAACGCGCTGAGTTACTGGATCTACCTGTTCTCGGGCCTGCTCATGTACGGCTCGTTCGTGGTGCAGGACATCCCCGACGCCGGCTGGTTCGCGTACACGCCGTTGTCGTCGTCGGAGTACGCGTCGGGGCTCGGGCTCGACTTCTGGGCGATCGGCGTGACCTTCCTCGGCATCTCGACCACGATCGGTGGCATCAACTTCATCGTCACGATGTTGCGCATGCGGGCCCCGGGCATGTCGCTCAACCGACTGCCGCTGTTCTGCTGGGGCATCCTCACGATGTCGTTCATGATCGTGTTCGCCCTGCCCGCGATCACCCTGGCCGGCGCGCTGTTGGAGGTCGACCGGGCCTACACGCTGCGCTTCTTCGACCCGCACCACGGTGGCGCGCCGCTGTTGTACCAGCACCTGTTCTGGATCTGGGGCCATCCCGAGGTCTACATCCTGTTCATCCCCGCCACGGGCATCATCTCGATGGTCATCCCGGCCTTCAGTCGACATCGGATCGTCGGCTACCACCTCGTCGTCGCTGCGCTCGTCGCCACCGGGTTCATCAGCTTCGGGTTGTGGGTTCACCACATGTTCGCCACCGGGGTGCCGCTCGTGGTCACCAGCTTCTTCTCCGCGGCATCGCTGACCGTGGCGATTCCCAGCGGGGTGCAGATCTTCGCGTGGATCGCCACCCTGCTCGCCGCCAAGAAGGTGCACTTCGAGCCGCCGCTGCTGTTCGCGATCGGGTTCGTGATCGTGTTCGTGATCGGCGGGATGACCGGCGTGATGGTCGGCGTGGTGCCCTTCGACCAGCAGGTGACCGACAGCTATTTCGTCGTCGCGCACTTCCACTACGTGCTCATCGGCGGCACGCTGTTCCCCGCGTTGGCCGGACTGTACCTGTGGTTCCCCAAGATCACCGGGCGGATGTGGTCCAAACCGGCCGCGGTCACCTCGTTCTGGCTCACCTTCATCGGCACGAACCTCACGTTCTTCCCCCAGCACATCCTCGGGCTGCGCGGCATGCCACGGCGCGTCTACACCTACCAGCCCGGGCTCGGGTGGGATTTCCTGAACCTGCTCTCCACGATCGGAGCGGTCACCCTGGCCCTGGGGGTTGCGACCACGGTGGTGAACCTGGCGTGGTCGTGGCGGCGCGGTCGATCGGCGTCCGCGGACCCCTGGGGCGGCGAGACGCTGGAGTGGGCGGTGCCGTCGCCGCCACCGGCGTACAACT
>JBDZVK010000214.1:0-1672 GCA_040255725.1 Actinomycetota bacterium | reverse complement strand
TGGGGCGGCGAGACGCTGGAGTGGGCGGTGCCGTCGCCGCCACCGGCGTACAACTTTGCGGCGGCGCCGCTGGTGCGTAGCGGCGAGCCCATGTGGGACGTCGCCGACGGCGAAACCCAGGAGATCTGCACCCAGATCGGCGGCCAGAACCTGCCCGACCCGCCCGACGAGCACCACCACGCCGTGCTCACGACGCCCCTGAACGCGTCGCGCCCGGAGGTCACCAAGATGCCCGGGCCCTCCGCGCTGCCGCTCGCGCTGGCGATCGGGCTCGTGGTGATCTGCGTCGGTCTGTTGGCACGATCGACGGGGGTGCAACTCGCCGGGGTGGCACTGAGCGCGTTCTTCCTCATCCGCTGGCACCACGAGATCGGGAGCTGACATGGCCCTGACCACGCTCGCCCCACCGGCCGACCGCGACCCGGGCGCCGTTCCGATCGTCGACACGTCGACCGCCGGCAAACCACTGGGTTGGTGGGGGATGATCGGCCTGATCGCCTCGGAAGGCACGCTCTTCGGACTGTTGTTGTTCGTGGCGCTGTTCATCAGGGCCAACAACCATCCGTGGCCGCCCGCGGGCATCGCCGACCCCGAGCTGGTGCGCAGTGGGATCCGCACCGCGATCCTGATCGGTTCGTCGATCCCGGCGTTCTTCGCCGAACGGGCGCTGCGCCACCACCGGATCGGAAGGTTCCGCACCCTGTTGGTCGTCACCATGGTGATGGGGGTGCTGTTCCTGATCGGCCACGCGCTCGAGTACCTCAAGCTGTCCAAGGACCTCACCCCCACCTCGAACGCGTACGGCTCGGTGTTCTACCTGATCACCGGCCTGCACGCCGTGCACCTCACCGTGGGGCTCATCGTGCTGGGCTACGTGCTCGTCCAGGGGGTGCGGGGCCGCTACGACTCGGGCGGCGAGCCGGTGGGGGTGCAGTGCGGTTTCCTCTACTGGCACTTCGTCGACGCGGTCTGGATCGCCGTGTTCAGTGTGCTGTACCTGTCGGAGCGGATCTGATGGCGCCCGGCTCGACCCGTGGCCTGCGCGGTGGTCGCGCGCGGATCCACCACTTCGACGACGTCGACGAACCCGTCCCCGCGGCCACCTACAAGGTGCCGTTGGTCGCGCTGATCTTCGCGGTGGTCGTCGGACCGTTCAACTGGTTCGCGCACCTGTCGCTGACCAGCGCGGTCGTCTCGTGGCAGTGCTCCCGCGACACGACCTGGCCGGTGAACGCGTTCACGCTCGTGTTGGGGCTGACCGGGGTCGCGTCGATGCTGGTCGCCTGGCGGATCCACGTGCACGCCAGGCGGGTTCCGTCCTCGGCGCGGGCGCGCGCGGTGGCGTTCATCGCGTTCGTCGGGCTGCTCTGGGGTGGGATCTCGCTCGTGGCGACCATCGCCGAGGGAATCCCGAACCTGGCGGGCGTGTCGTCGTGTCCGCGCTGAGCGCGCCGGTCTCCGCGGTCGTTCTCGCGCCTGTGCTCGCCCACGGCGTGGCGACGGCCGCGTCGGCGGACGTGGTCATCGTGTTCGCGATGTCGCTGTGGGTGCTGGGCAGCGTGCGGATCTGCACCGCACGCCCCGGGGTGCGGCGGGTCGTCGGGCCCGGCCGCGTGCTCGGCGGGTTCGCTGCGTTCGTGCTGCTCGCAGCGGTGCTCAGCCCCTGGTTCGA
>JBDZVK010000213.1:1416-4873 GCA_040255725.1 Actinomycetota bacterium | reverse complement strand
CGTCACCTTCGACCTCGACCTGGCCATGACGGGATCCAAGCTCCCCTACCGCTGGGACGCCGACTACCCCGCCCGGATCGGTCTGTTGCCCCGCGACGGTGAAGGTGCCGACACCCAGTGGTTCGACGTCGACCCGTGCTACGTGTTCCACACCCTGAACGCATACGACGACGGCGACACCGTGGTGCTGGACCTGGTGCGTCACGACCGCATGTTCGCCACCGACTTCAACGGCCCCAACGAAGGCCGACCCACCCTCGAGCGTTGGACGCTCGACCGGCACCGTGGCACGGTGCGTACCGCGCCGCTCGCCGAAGGTGGCCACGAATTCCCCCGCATCGACGAGCGGCTGTTCGGTGCACCCCACCGCTACGGCTACACCGTCGGGATCGGCGCCGACGGCGGCGGCGCGGTCGGCCTCGAGAACACCCTCCACCGGCACGACGCCGTGGCCGGCACCACGACGTCGCGCACGTTCGGATCGGGCTCGACGGTGGGCGAGTTCGTGTTCGTCCCCAACGGTCCCGATGCCGCCGAGGACGACGGGGTGCTCATGGGGATCAGTACCGACGCGGCCACCGACACCTCACAGCTCGAAGTCGTCGACGCCGCCACCCTCGAATCGGTCGCCGCCGTGCAACTGCCGGTACGGGTGCCCGTCGGCTTCCACGGCAACTGGATCCCCACCGCCTGAGCGCACGGAGTGGGGCCACCGACGCCGCTGCGATCACGACGAGCCGGAGGCACCGGAGCGCGCGGACAAAGCAGCGTCACGGCAGCGTCGAATCAGGCCGGCGGCGGCACCGGGACGCCCAGCGCCCCGCACGCCGCGGCCAGCGTCGCGGCGCGCAACTCGTCGGGGTCCTCGTCGCCGGTCGCGTGCAGCAGGCCCCCGCGCACCGCGGCCAGGGTCGCCCGGGCCCGGGTGCGCGCCGCGGAGTCGGGGGTGTCGCTCCCGGCCAACACGCGCTGCATGTCGTCGAACACCGTGGCGAACTCCTCGCTGACCTGGCACTGCTTGGCGGACGGGTCCTGATGGACCACCTGGATCAGGTCCCGGTAGTCGAACATCGTGTCGATGTAGCGCGCCAGCCACGCGGCGCGGGCCTCGGGGTCTCCGGTCACGGTCGTCTCGCCGAGCAGGGCACGCATCCGCTCCAGCATCGGCTCGGCGAGCGCCGCCCACAGATCGTCCTTGGTGTGAAAATGGTAATAGAGGGCCGCTTTGGTGAACCCCAGACGATCGGCCAGATCGCGGGTCGTGGTCGCGGCAAAACCCCTGGTCACGAACAACTCGCGGGCCACTTCCAGGATCTGGGTGCGGGTGTCGGCGGCGGCGTCCACGTCGACCACCCTAGCGAATTCAACTTGACGGGCGCCAAGTAACCGCTTTACGTTGACTCCCAGACCGTCGTCCGGGCACCTGCCCGCCCGTCGATCACGGCAGCGGAACTCCCGCACCCTCGAAATCTCGTCAACGCCCAGGGCCCTCCGGCGATTCCCGTCGCCGGTCGGTTCATGGACCCCTCCGTGCCGTCGGCGCCCGTCGTCGGTGTCATCCAGCCCGTGCTCGAGCCGTCCTCAACAGGAGCAGCACTCATGTCCAACGCCACCAGCGCCGCACCAGCCGCAGACTCCGGGCTCGACGCCGCCGTGCTCAAGGTCGCCGGGGTCGTCGTGCTCGGCGCCATCATGTCGATCCTCGACATCACCGTCGTCAGCGTCGCCCTGCGCACCTTCATGGACGCCTTCGACACCACCTACGCCGTCGTCGGTTGGACGATGACCGCGTACACCCTGGCGCTCGCCGCGGTGATCCCGATGTCGGGCTGGGCGTCGGACCGCTTCGGCACCAAACGCATCTACATCATGGCGCTGATCCTGTTCACGATCGGCTCTGCGCTGTGCGCCACCGCCAACAGCATCGGGCTGCTGATCGCGTTCCGGGTGCTCCAGGGCCTGGGCGGCGGCATGATCATGCCCGTCGGCATGACGATCATGACCCGCGCCGCCGGACCCGAACGCGTCGGGCGGGTCATGTCGGTGCTCGGGGTGCCCATGCTGTTGGGCCCGATCGCCGGACCGATCCTCGGCGGCTGGCTGATCGACATCGCGAGCTGGCACTGGGTCTTCCTCATCAACGTGCCCATCGGCATCCTCGCCGTCATCTATGCGGCGATCGTGCTGCCCTCGGACGTGCCCAGCCCGTCGGAGACCTTCGACTTCGTCGGCATGCTGCTGCTCTCCCCCGGGCTCGCCCTGTTGCTGTACGGCATCTCGGTCATCCCCGAGAAGGGGACGATCGCCGACCCGCAGGTGTATCTGACCGCACTCGCCGGCATCGTGCTGGTCGCCCTGTTCGTGCGGCACGCCTTCAAACCGAAGCACCCGCTGCTCGATCTGCGGCTGTTCCAGAACCGGCAACTCACCGTGTCGGTCATCGCCACGTTCCTGTTCGCGATGGCGTTCTTCGGCGCCAACCTGCTGCTGCCGAGCTACTTCCAGCAGGTGCGCGGCGAAGACACCCTGCACGCCGGCTTTCTGGTCGCCCCTCAGGGCATCGGGGCGATGATCACGATGCCGATCGCCGGCAAGCTCGCCGACCGCATGCCGATCTCCCGGGTCGTCGTGCCGGGGGTGATCACGATCTGTCTCGGCATGATCGTGCTCACCCAGATCAGCGCCACCATGCCCTACCCACTGCTGCTGGGTGCCCTGTTCGTGACCGGGCTCGGGATGGGTGCGGTGATGATGCCGCTGTTCACCGCCGGACTGCAGACCCTCACCGGTCCGACCATCGCCCGGGGTTCGACGCTGTTGAACATCATGCAGCGGGTCGCCAGCGCCTGCGGCGCCGCGATCATGACCGTGGTGCTCACCAACCAGACCGAACACGTCACCGCACCGTCCGCGGTCGCCGACGGGTTCGGGGTGACCTTCACGGTCGCGTTGGTGATCCTCGCGGTCACGGTGATCCCGGCGTGGCTCCTGCCGCACAAGGTCGACGACACCGAGCCGAAGGCCGGTGCCGAACCGCCGACGCCGACCGGCGAGCCCGCGCCCGCCCTCGTGCACTGACCCCGGCAGCGACTCGAAACCGACGGCTCCGACCCCACCTCTCCGAAATCTGCAGGGAAAACCCGCCCACGGCGGCAGAAGGCTGCAAATTTCGACATGGGCCCACGCCCCCTCCGAAATTTGTAGGGAAAAGCCGCCCGCAGCAGCAGAGCACTCCAGATTTCGCAAGAGGAACCGGACTCGGTCGCCTTCGGCACCGCGGGCGTCGCTGTCGCTGTCGCCGCCGCCGCCGCTGCCGGCGCGACGGGTCAGCTCGACGAGGCGGTCGAGGTCGCCAGGATCTTCGCGATCTCGGCGTCGACGTCGTCCTTGGTCACCCCCAGACCGCTGAGGGGTCCCGATCCGTTCTCGTGCTCGACCAGCGCGAGCAGCAGGTGCT
>JBDZVK010000213.1:0-1316 GCA_040255725.1 Actinomycetota bacterium | reverse complement strand
CCGCTGAGGGGTCCCGATCCGTTCTCGTGCTCGACCAGCGCGAGCAGCAGGTGCTCGGTGCCGATGTAGTTGTGGCCGAGCCGCAGCGCCTCGCGCACGGTCAACTCGAGCACCTTGCGGGCCGCGAGATCGTAGGGCACCAGGTTCGGCGGGTCGTCGACGGGCTCGGGCAACTCGGCTTCAGCGGCCTCGCGCACCCTCGCCGCGGTCACCCCGAGCGAGTCGAGCACCGTGCTCGCGAGCGACGTGTGGTCGTCGAGCAGGCCGATCAGCAGGTGCGCGGGGACGATCTCGGCGACCCCGGCGTCGCCGGCCAGGTTGTGCGCCGCGACGACCACGTTGCGGGCCCGTGGCGTGAAGCGCTCGAAGCCACCGTCGGCGTTCCAGCTCGACGACGGGTCTGCGGGAAGGAACCGTTTGCGCGCTGCCTGTTTGGTGACGCCCATGCTGCGGCCGATCTCGGTCCACGACGCACCTGACCGGCGGGCTTGGTCGACGAAGTGGCCGATGAGGTGGTCCGCGACCTCGCCCAGATGGTCCCCGGCGAGCACGGCGTCGACGAGTTGGTCGAGCGGGTCGTGGTGGACCTTGGTGATGGCGGCGATGAGGTCGTCGAGCCGGAGGTCGCCGACGATCGGGTTGCTTGGCGTATCGTTCACGCCGACAATCCTAGGTTGTCGATCGGCAATCGTCAACCTCAGGTTGTCGATTCGGGTATGGTCCGATCAGGCCAGGTTCAATTGCCAGGTGACGCCGAAGGGGTCGCCGACCCAACCGAAGCGGGTGCTGAAGCCGTAGTCGCCCAACGGCATGAAGACGTTGCCGCCGACCGACAGCGCACCGAAGAGCTGCTCGAGTTCGGCCTCGTCGGCGGCCTCGACCCACAGACTCACCGCCGGGGTGAAGCCCCATTCGTGGTCGATCGGCGAGTCCGCACAGCTCACCTCGCCGCCCGCGATGCGGAACGTCGCCGTCATGATCGTGCCCTCGGGCCCCGGGCCCTCGGGTCCGTACCGGTGGTCGGCGATCAGCTCGAAATCGGCGAACGCTTCGGCGTAGAACTCGAGCGCGGCGGCGCCGACGCCGCCCTGGAAGGTGAAGAAAGGTCGCAGTGCCTGGGCCATCCGGAAAGGTTAGCCACTCTTGGCCCCGGTGAAATCTGGCGGATTTCGCCGCTCACAGCGGCAGATCTCTGCAAATTTCGGAGGGGGCCGGGTCGACGCGGGGCACGTCGGCATGTCGCCGGTCGGAGGGGGCCGGGTCGACGCGGGGCACGTCGGCATGTCGCCGGTCGGAGGGGGCCGGGTCGACGCGGG
>JBDZVK010000009.1:24558-26686 GCA_040255725.1 Actinomycetota bacterium | reverse complement strand
CCGCACGCCATGCAGAACTTCGCATCGTCGCCGTTCTCAGTCGAACAATTCGGACAGAGCATGGTCGTCCTTCCGTCGAGTCACGCCGGCCACTCCCGATGGACCGGTGCCCAATGTACCAGTGGCCCGGATTCGACGGTGTCCGGTCCGGCGCGGACGGGTCGCCTCACCGGGGTTCCGGCGAGGAGACGACCAGATCGGAATAGCGGGAGCGCTTCCGAGGGCCCGATCGTCGACCGCCGTCGAGGTCACCGTCGTCGGAGAGCGGAGCCGGGCGTGTCCTGCGCCAGTAGCACACCGTGGCGATCCCGAGGCCCACGGCCACGAGCGCGAGGGCGGCCACGACCGCCCAGATCTTCGGGTCCGACGACCCGCCACTCGTCGTCACACTCGAGCCGGTCACGTCACGCGGCGCGACCGTCGTCGGGGCGGCCCGCGTCGTCGACGGGCCGACGAGCAGGTCCTGGGTGGTGGTCATCGCCGGGGTCGTCGTCTCGACGGTCGCGTCGTCGGTAGCCGACTGCGAGTACTGCGCCGCCACCGACGACCGGGGCTGCTGCCACTGTGGTGACGAGTCCCCCGAAGAGGACTGGTCCCATGACGACGGCGAAGACGTCGCCGGCGCCTCCGCGGTGGTCGGCGTCGGATCGGCCGTCTGCGGCGGCACGCTGGAGGGTGGCGCAGTCGGAGGAACCGTGGCCGGCTGGGTGGGGGGCGCCGCCGTCGGTTCCGGATCGGCGACCGCCGCACCGGGCGCCGGAGAGAACGGCAGTGCCACCACCAGGCCGCCGAGCAGCGCGCACGCAGCGACCACGACGACCACGACGCCGCGATGTGTGAACGACCGCCGCTGCGATTCCGGATTCGTGTTCATCCCGAAAGCACGCTATCCGCTCGCCCCGACCGGCATCGTGTCACCGACCCTGCCTCAGAGCGCGTCCAGTGCCCGACAGAAGTCGGAGACGATGTCGGCCGCGGCCTCGAGCCCGACCGAGACCCTGATGGTGCCCGGGCCGATCCCGTTCGCGGCGAGTTCCTCGGGGGTGAGGCTCACGTGCGTCGTCGAGGCAGGATGCGTCACCAGCGTCTCGGGTCCCCCGAGCGACGTGGCCATGCGCGCGATCTGCAGCGACTCGACGAACCGGCTCCCCGCCTCGAGACCACCGACGACCTCGAAGGAGATCATGGCACCCATGCGGGCCATCTGGGCCCGTGCCAGTGCGTGTTGGGGATGCGAGGCGAGTCCCGGATAGCGCACGCGGACCGCGCCCGGGTGGGTCTCGAGCGCCTCGGCGAGCGCCTGGGCGTTCGCGCACTGCACGTCGAGGCGGGCCGGGAGCGTCCGCAACCCTCGTAGGGCGTTCGCGGCGTCGTACGGTGACGCCACCGCTCCCTGGAGGATCGCGAAGCCCCGCAACCAGGCGACGAGTTCAGCGCTTCCGGCCACCACGCCGATCGTGGCGTCGTTGTGTCCGCCGATGCCCTTGGTGCCCGAGTGGACGACCAGGTCGACGCCATGGTCGACGGGCCTGACCCCGAGCGGCGTGGCGAAGGTCGAGTCGACCGCGGTGACCGGCCCGGCGATCGCGCCCAGGGCGTCGAGGTCGACGAGATCCAGACACGGGTTCGCCGGGGTCTCGGCCCACACCAGTGTGGTCCGACCCGGCTCCACCGCAGCAGCGAAGGCCTCCGGATCGGTTCCGTCGACGAAGGTGACGTCGATGCCGAAACGCGGGCAGACCGCCTGGAAGACGAGCTGGGTCACGCTGTAGAGCTGCCGCTGGGTCACGATGTGGTCACCGCTCGAGCACACGCCGAGGACCACGCCGGTGACCGCCCCCATGCCGGAACCGTACGCGCGCGCCGCCTCGGCCCCTTCGAGTCGGGCGATCGCCTGTTCGAACGCGGCGACGGTCGGATTGCCGTTGCGCGAGTAGAACCGGTGCGACGTCGGATCGGTCGCCACCCGCCGGGCGTCCGCGACCGACGACGACTCGAATGCCGTGGTCGGATAGATCACCGGGGCCAGCGACGACTCGGCCGGGTCCCGACCGGCGAGGATCGCGATCGTCGCCGGATCGAGGTCTTCGTTCATGATGTCGCGGCTCCGGGATCGTCGAGAAAGTCG
>JBDZVK010000009.1:0-24458 GCA_040255725.1 Actinomycetota bacterium | reverse complement strand
CGGTCGGTGTCGACCGGTCGCCCGGCACCGATGATCGGATCCCACCATCCCGGCGTCGCGTGCCCCTTCCCCGCGGGACCGGCGGCGTGGCTGTCGCCGGTGAGCGCGTGACACAGCAGGATCGCGTTCGTCCCGGCCTCGTTCAACGAGCCCCACGTCTCGAATGCCAGGTCGATGTCGCGCAACTGGCCGCCTCCCTCGAGCACGAAGGGCCGATCTGCCGCGGTCCGCAGGAATCGCCGCTCGCCGAGGGGATCGCCGGGGCGCCACGCTCCCGAGGCCGGGAGGGTGTCGGGTCGCGCGGCGCGCCACGCCTGCGGTGACAGTGCCGAGACATGGTGGGCGGGTTCCGAACGACTCACGACGCTCAGCACCCCGGTCCGTGCGCGATGACGGTCGAGAAGCCCTTCCGGGCGGTCTGCCCGTTCGACGCCGTCGCCACGACCGTGCCCGAGATCGACGAACCGGCCGGACCACCGGGAAGGGCGGCCGACCAGGCGCCCGGCGCGGACTCCTTCAGTTGCACCGTGGACCGTCCACCTGCCGCAGCGACCGACGCGCTCACCGAGCTGACGCCGCCGCCGGTCACCAGGGCGAGCAGCCGCACGGGTCGACCACACACGGGCGGATCGGGATCGAACGACACCCCGGCGACCGACGGGGCCGCCGACTGGACCGTCACCCGGACGGGCACCCGCGAGCCGTCGCTCCCCACGAGCACGATCGTGCCGCCACCGGCGCGGTCCTGGTCGGTGATCGTGAGCGTGATCGTCACCGGGGAGGCCTGCGTCACCGTCGCGTGTGTCGGCGACGCGGTCATGCCGTCGGGCACGCCGGTCACGTCGAACTCGAGTGGGTCGGGACTCGAGGTGCGCACCGTGAACGCCACCGAGCGCACGCCCGGACCGAAGACGACCTCGGCCACACCCGGGTCCAACGGTGGCCCCGGCAGGGTCGTGGTGGTGGTCGTCGTCGTGGTCGTGATGGGGGTCGTGGTGGTCACGAACAGCGTCGTCGACGTCGCTCCACGGATCAGCGCGGTGGTGGGTGCGACCGAAGTGGGACCCACGTCGGAACCGGCGGCGTGCGGCGCGACCGACTCCTCGGGACTCCGCTCCGACGAACCGCCGTCGGAACCCACGAAGCCGACGCCGGCGATGACGGCGACCGCGACGAGTCCGAGAAACACCGTCAGCACCGCGACCTTCCCCTGTGGCGCATCGGGCGAACTCCGGCGGAACCGTCGACGTTCGTTCATCTGTTCAATAGTCGCGCACCACGCCACTGCGGACGCTGCTGGTTCCACCACCCGAGGACGTCACCGTGATCGTGACGACCGACGAGGGCCGCGCCGAGGCGGTCGAGTTGATCCGCCCAGGTCGTCGCATCGTCGCGCGCCGATGCCTCGGTCGCCTGTCGGGCCGCGTCCGCGGCCTCGTCCCAGGCGACGCGGTCCGTCGGCAGCGGGAGTGCACCGACGAATCCGGCGGTCACCCGGCAACCCTTGCCGTCCATGCCGGTGCCGCCGGCCTCGTCGTGCAACCGGAGCGACGCGAAGGGTGACGAGATCGCCGCGGCCAGATGCCAGATGTCGACGTCGGCGTCGGCATCGGGAACGACCGCGATGACCGGGGTCGACGGCACGAGGGAACCCGTCGCGTCGACGATCGCCTCGAGTACCCGCCCCTGTGACGCGATCAGCACCTTGGGGACCGACAGCGACCGTACCCAGTCGTCCAGGGCCCGATCGGCCGCCAGCGCCGCCACGTCGACGACCGGCCGCTGCATCGAGCGACCGGCGAACCGGACCGGTCGGTCGACCCGGTGGTGGCACGGATCGATCGCGCCGGTCGTGACCAGCGCCGGAGTGTCGGGCGCCGCGGCGGGGTCGTCGTGGACGAAAGGGACCAGCCCGTAGAAGTGGCGTCGGAAACCGGCCGACACCGACGCGACCGACGCGACCGAACCCTCCGGATCGTCGACCGCTCCCGCCCCGGGGGCCGTCCGAGCGGCAGGCGTGCGATGCCGCCCCTGCAGCAGCGGGGCCCAACTCGACGCGTCGACGTCGACCTCGACCGGGTCGAGTGGGGCGAAGACCACGCCGTGGCTCCGCCGGACCTCGATCGGCGTCGTGGCCGGGGCCTGGCCGGTCTTCTGGAGAATCGGGGCCCACACCGCGACGGCCGCGTCGAACCCCACGTCGTCGCCGCCGATCCAGACATCGGTGATCCGAGCCCGGTCCGCCAGCGCGGCGCGGATGGGCCCCGCGCTCTTCGCCGCGGCGACCGAGGTCGGCAGGATCAGCGCCACACGTCCCCCGGGCGCGACCAGGTCGACCGCACGCAACAGGAACAGCGCGGACGTGTCGGCATAGCCGAGTGCCCCCACCCCGAGCCGGTGCGCCAGGAGCTGCTGGGTGTCACGGTCGCGGACGGTCCCGCCCTTGAGTTGAGCCCCGAAAGGAGGATTGCCGACCACCACGTCGAGGGGACCGGGGCGGCCGCCCCAGGGGCCCGCGCCGTCGCCGGACAGGGCGTCGGCCGCGACGAGGTGGTCCTCGGGGACGATCAGGACCCGACCGGCGACGCGCGCCGACCACAGTGCGATCTCGATCCTGGCGATCGACACCGCGTTCGGGTCCAGGTCGGCGCCGAACAACTGCTCGGCGACGATCGCGTCGGGCGGTGCACCGCGGGACGACAACTCGTCGGCGGCAGCGACGAGAAACGCCCCCGATCCGCAGGCCTGATCACCGACCCGCACGGCGCCACCGTCGTCGCTCGGCGGGCCGAGCGCGGATCTCACCAGTCCGCGGGCGATCGGCAGCGGGGTGTAGTGAATCCCCCGGGCGTGACGGAGCGCGGGTTCGATGCCGCGTTCGTAGCAGCGACCGAGGCCGCCAGGATCGCCGACGGATTCGGTTCGGCCGTCCCAACCGGCGGCCTCGAGCAGCGGGACCGCGGCGTCGAGCAGGTCGAAGCCGGCGAAGAGCCCGGCCGCCCGCGCGGTGATCGACGCCAGATCGAACCCCGAGTTCACTCGACCCAGTCGGTCAGCGCTCCGAGGCGGGGATCGTTCGACATGACCTCGACGATCGGCTGTTCGATGCCGAGGCGCTTCTGCAACCGCCGGACCTCGAGCTCCTGGTTCCACAACACCAGCGTCACGGCGATACCGGTCTCCCCCGCCCGAGCGGTCCGCCCCGAGCGGTGCAGGTACGCCTTGTGGTTCTCGGGTGGGTCGTAGTGCACGACGAGGTCGATGTCGTCGATGTGGATCCCCCGGGCGGCGACGTTCGTGGCGACCAGCACCGCCTGCTCGCCGTTGGCGAAGCGTGCCAGCGAACGGGTCCGCTCGTTCTGGCGCAGGTTGCCGTGGATCGAGCCGACGTCCACGCCTTCTTCCCGCAGATCCTTCACGAGGCGTTCCGCGCCCCGCTTGGTGTGCACGAAGATCAATGTGCGATCGACACCGTTCGCCAGCGCAGCCGCGACCCGCACCTTGTCCATCTGGTGCACGGCGAAGAAGTGGTGCACCATCCGGTCGACGGTCACGGTCTCCGAGGCCACCTCGTGATGGACCGGATCGTGCTGGTACCGCGCGATGAGCGTCGAGACGCCACCGTCGAGTGTGGCCGAGAACAGCAGGGTCTGGGCATCGTCGTCGACATGGCGCAACAACCACTCGACCTGTGGCAGAAACCCCATGTCGGCCATCCGGTCGGCCTCGTCGACGACGACGATCTCGAGATCGCCCAACGACGTGAACCCACGCTCGACGAGATCGATCAGGCGCCCGGGGGTCGCGATCACCACGTCGACGCCGCGGGCGAGGCGTTTGGCCTGCCGGTCGAGGTCGGTGCCGCCGTACACGGCCGCGGTGCGCACTCCGATCGTCGCACCGAGCGGTGAGAGCTCGTCGTCGACCTGCTGGGCGAGCTCACGCGTGGGCACCAGGATCAGCGCGCGGGGTCGGGTACCCTCGGCCCGCCCCAGTCGCTGCAGCACCGGGAGGCCGAACGCGAGGGTCTTGCCCGACCCGGTCTTCGCCTTCCCACAGACGTCGCGGCCCGCAAGCGCGTCGGCGATGGTCAGCTCCTGGATGGGAAACGGAGCCTCGATGCCCGCTTCGGCCAGCGCGTCACGAAGGGCGGCCGAAACGCCGAGATCGGCAAACGATCTGGCCGGTTGTCGTGCGGTCGGACTCGCGTCGGTCATGGATCTCCTCGGATCACGTCGGTGGCCGGGAGGTCGGGCGGCCTTTCCGGCGCCGCGTCCCGTGCGTCGCCAACGCACCTACCGGTCGATCACCCCGTGCATGCAGCTCGGAGCTGGTGGGTATCCTACCGCGCGAGGGGTCTCAATCGGGCAACTGGGACTCGACCGCGGTGATGACCTCGGGCGAGTCGGGTTCGACCTGCGGTGCGAAGCGACCGACCACGTCGCCGCTCGGCGAGATCAGGAACTTCTCGAAGTTCCAGCGGATGTCGCCGCGGTAGCCCTCGTCGTCGGGATGGGTCGTGAGCTCGGCGTACAGCGGATCGCGGCCTTCGCCGTTCACCTCGATCTTGGAGAACATCGGAAAGGTCACGCCATAGGTCGTCGAGCAGAACTCGGCGATCTCGGCGGCGGTGCCGGGCTCCTGGCCCATGAACTGGTTGCAGGGGAACCCCAACACGCTGAAGCCCCGGTCACCGTAGGTCTTCTGGAGCTGCTCCAGCGTGCGGTACTGGGGGGTGAGGCCGCACTGCGACGCGACGTTCACCACGAGCAGTGCGCGGCCCCGGTAGTCGGCCAGGTCCGCGGGGGATCCGTCGAGCGCCGTCACCGGATGGTCGTAGATCGTCATGGGGTCTCCTCCTGTCGGGGCCTAGGGTCGAGGTTATCGACCCACTCGAGCGAACCCTGGACGATCACCTGGCCCGCGCCCCCGGAGTCGGCGCCGCCGTCGTCGTCGGGATCGACGGCACGCTGGCGTCGAGCGGACCGATCGACCGTCCGTTCCCGTTGGCATCGGTCACCAAGCTGTTCACGGCGACCGCCGTGCTCGTGGCCGTCGAGGAGGGCACCGTCGGGCTCGACTCACCGGCCGGCCCCAGTGGTGCGACCGTCGCCCATCTGCTCGCCCACGCGTCGGGTCTCGGTCCCGACGGCGGGGTGCTCGACGAACCGGGTCGCCGACGCATCTACTCCAATGCCGGCTACGAGGTGCTCGCCGATGTCGTGGCCGAGCGCGCCGGCTTCGCCTTCGACCGGTACGCCACCGAAGCGGTCGTCGACGGGCTCGACCTGGCCCACACGATGCTCGCCGGATCACCCGCGTGGGGCGCGACGGCGTCGGCCCGCGACGTCGCGGCGCTCGCGTCGGCCTGGCTCGTGCCCGGCGGGATCCTCAGCCGGTCCACGGTCGAGGAGGCAGCCCGACCGTTCCTGGCAACGCTGGACGGTGTGCTGCCGGGCTTCGGGAGCCAGTCCCCGAACGAGTGGGGTCTCGGCCCGGAAGTCCGCGGCCACAAGTCCCCGCACTGGACGGGCACCCACAACAGCCCCGACACCTTCGGCCATTTCGGCCGCTCCGGCACGTCGTGCTGGGTCGACCCCGCGGTCGGCGTCGCGCTCGTGTGGCTCTCGGAGACCGAGTTCGGACCCTGGGCGGTCGAGGCGTGGCCGAAGCTGGCGGACGCGCTCCTCGACGAGCTGTCGTCGTGAGCCGAACGAATCGGGCCGTTCGATTCAATCTCTCCCGCGGGGACGTCGAAGCGGTCAAGAATCGTGATCGCCTCTCCGAATGTGACTTCATGGAGGCTCCCTGGACCGGTCGCGACCGACGAGCCGTCGGGTGATGAGCCGCCTGGCCGAGGCGCGAGCCCGCCATGCTCTCGATGCCGCGGGGCTGGACCCGTCCACCCCGCTCGAGCCGGCCAGCAGCGTCACCAACGAGGTGTGGATCGGCCACGACGTCGTCGTGCGCATCAACGCCCTGCCCAACGACCGGCTCCGTCGGGAAGCGTCGCTGGCCCGTCTGCTCCCCGCCGAGGTCGGTTACCCCCGGATCATCGCCTACGGCGGCGAGGTCGGCGCGGATTTCCTGGTGCTCGAGCGCGTGGCCGGTCATCCGTTGAGTCGCTGGTGGCCCGGCATGCGGCCCGAGCAACGCCGTGAGGCGATCTCCCAGCTCGCCGAGCGGCTCCGCGCCGTGCACGCCACCTCGGCGACCTCGGTCCCGGCACTCAGCCACACCCCGCAGCTGCTGTGCTCCGCCCGGGACGGGCACGATGCGGTTCGGCCGCTCCTCGCCGCGGTCGACAAGGCGATGTCACTGGAGTTCACCGATCGTCGGATGTTGGACCGCGTCGGCGCGATCATCGAGGAGACCGCCGACCATCTGACGCCATTCGACTCGCCGACGTTGATCCACGGTGACCTCACCTTCGAGAACATCCTGTGGGACGGCCGACGCATCACGGCGCTCCTCGACTTCGAATGGGCCCGCTCGGGGCCACCCGATCTCGACCTCGACATCCTGCTGCGCTTCTGCGCGTACCCCCACCTCCATGTCGCTTCCGACTACGAGGACCGGACGCGGGCCTGCGACTACTCCCAGGTGCCGTGGTGGCTCGCCGAGGATCACCCCGGGATGTTCGACGCCCCCTACGTCTTCGAACGGATCCGGCTGTACGGGTTCGCCTGGGACGTCGCGGAACTCCTGGCGTTCCCGCCACGCACCGAGGTGCGGAACCTGCCGACCGAACATCCCTTCCACCGTCTCCGGCGGGCGACCGAAGGCATCGGCTACCTCGACGTCCTCGGCGCAGACACCTCCGGCGGGCTCTGAGAGGCGGTCGCCGAGCCGAGCCGGATCCGGCGGGCTTCAGTACGCGTCCACCGGCACGGCGAAGAGTTCCTCGGCGCCGCTGCGCACAGAGGCGCCGAGCCCTGCGACCGTGGCGACGACGTTGTCGGCGAAGAACCGAGCGGTCGCCATCTTGGCGTCGTTGAAGCCCGCGTCGCCCTCGCCGGCCGCCGAGAGCCGGTGCGCTGCCAGCGCCTCGACACCGAGCAGCCAACCGCCGACGAGCCGGGAGCACATCGTCAGGAACGGCGTCGCCCCCGTCAGGACGTCATCGAAGTTCGAGGTGCCCCGTGACGCCAGCCAACCGGCTGCCGATTCGACTTCGTCGGTGGCAGCCCGCAGACGGGCCGCGACCGCAGCGAGGGTGTCGCCGGTGCCGTCGAGGTCCTCACAGGTCGTCCGGATCCGCGCGAGCAGGTCCGCGAAGACCGCTCCCTCACGCAGGCCGAGTTTCCTGCCGACCAGATCGATCGCCTGGATCCCGTTCGTCCCCTCGTAGATCGCGGTGATCCTGGCATCCCGGTAGTGCTGGGCGACGCCGGTCTCCTCGATGTAGCCCATGCCACCGTGCACCTGGATGGCCAGTGACGCCACCTCGGTGCCCACGTCCGAGCCCCACGCCTTGCACAACGGGGTGAGGAGCTGCACCAGGTCGGCCGAACGGCGCCGCTCCCCGGCGTCGGGATGCCGACGTGATCGGTCGATGTGGTGCGCGTCGAAGTAGAACATGGCGCGCAACGCTTCGATCGTCGACTTCATCGTCAGCAGCATGCGGCGCACGTCGGGGTGGTCGATGATGACCGACCGCTCTCCCGGCGGACTTCCCGCTGCCTGCCCCTGTCGCCTCTCCTTGGCGAATCGCGCCGCCTGTTGGTACGCGCGCTCGGCAACGCCGAGTCCCTCGACGCCGACGCTGAGGCGCGCCGCGTTCATCATCGTGAACATGGTCCGCATGCCGCCGTGCTCCTCACCGAGCAGCCACCCGATCGCGCCGTCCGACCGTGCTCCGAACTCGAGCACACACGTCGGCGAGGCACGGATCCCCATCTTGTGTTCGATGCCCACGCACCACACGTCGTTGCGTTCGCCCAAGGTACCGTCAGGCTCCACCAGGAACTTGGGGACGATGAAACAGGAGATGCCCCTGGTTCCATCGGGCGCGTCGGGGAGTCGAGCGAGCACGAGATGCACGATGTTCTCGGTGAGGTCGTGTTCTCCGAACGAGATGAAGATCTTCGTGCCGGTGATCCGGTAGGTGCCGTCGTCGGCCGGCACGGCGCGGGTGCGCACGTTTCCCACGTCCGACCCGGCGTCGGGTTCGGTGAGGTTCATCGAGCCCGCCCATTCGCCCGAGACCATCCGTTCGAGGTACGTGGCCCGGAGCAGGTCGTCACCGTGCGCCTCGACCGCATGGATGGCCCCCTGGGTGAGCGTCGGTGCCATCGCGAACGCCATGTTGGCGCTGTTGAGCATGTCCTGCATCGCGATTCCGACGAGCCACGGGAAACCGCCGCCGCCGATCCCTTCGTCGAAGGGCACCGCGCCCCATCCGGCCTCGACGTACCCGCGGTACGCCGCCTTGAACGCGTCCGGGGTGGTCACCTCGCCGTCGTGCCAGTGCGATCCCTCGGTGTCACCGATGCGGTTCGTCGGTGCGACCTCGGTGGCGAGGAAGCGGCTGTATTCGGCGAGGATCGCCGCGACACTCTCGGAATCGGCATGACCGAAACCCTCGTAGCCGGCGACCTCGTCGAGGTCGGCGACGTGGTGGAGCGCGAAGTCGATGTCGGCGAGCGGTGGCGTGAAGTCGGTCATCCTCCAGAGCGTAGAGGGTTCCGGCACCGGCCGATCCGGCCGGACGAGCGTCCGATCCGGCTCCGAGGACGGCAGAATGGACGAGCACGAGTGTCGACGACCGTTGGAGGAACGATGACCGATCCGACCGGGAACTTGCAGGAGCGCCTCACGCCGCTGCAGTTCGAAGTGACTCAGAACGGTGGCACCGAGCAGGCGTTCACCGGCATCTACTGGGACAACCACGACGACGGCGCCTACCACTGCATCGTGTGCGACGCGGTGCTGTTCGACTCGGACACCAAGTTCGAATCCGGTTCGGGTTGGCCGAGCTTCTACGAGGCCGTCGACCCCGAGCGTGTGCGGCTGGTCACCGACACCTCCCACGGCATGGTGCGCACCGAGGTGCGGTGTGCGAACTGCGACGCCCACCTCGGGCACCGCTTCGACGACGGCCCCGCGCCGACGGGTCAGCGCTACTGCATGAACTCGGCGTCGCTCGATTTCCGTCCGGGCGAGTCGGCCGGACGACCGGCCGAGGAAGCTGCCGGGGCAGACGCCGGTTCCTGACCGGTACGCAGTGCCCCCTCGGGGCACCCCTTGACAGCCGCCATACCATCGCCGTGTGACCGATGCCATCATCGTCCAGTCCGACGACGCGCCCGTGGCGGCTGCCCCGCGGGCCGAGGTGGACACCTCTTTCGAGATCGTCCCCCGCAAGGGTCTGATCGCCGTCGGGGTCGTCTTCGTCGGACTGATCGTGGCGATCGCCGCCAACCAGCGATGGCCGCTGGAGTTGGCGCACGTGGGCGGCGGCGCGGCCTGGACCATCATCGACCTGTTCATGGGCTTCGTCATCGGCCCGATACTGGGCTCCATGTCGATCGCGGGTCGGATCGAGCTGACGAAGCGGCTGATGCCGAAGATGGTCCTGATCATGCCGACCGTGGTGACGCTCACGCTCGCCGGGGGCTGGCAGTTGGGCGCCTACCTGGGCACGGTGAACTCGGGCTTCCCCGGCCACGGCTGGATCGTTGCCAGCTACATCGTGGTCGGCGTCATGGCCGTGATCGCGCTCGGCCTGCTCGAACCAGCGAACATCGCGGTGCTGTTCGAGTTGCGCAAGCCGCAGCCGAATCCGGCCGTGATCGAGAAGCTGATGAAGCGGTTCATCTACACCGCGGCGATCACGGGCGCCATGCAGATCGCGATCCTGGTCATCATGACGCGGATCTCGGGGTACCTGTGACCGACGCGGGCCACCCGGAGATGCCCCCGGTCACCCACGGTGCCGCGCCGGGCGTGAAGATCCCCCCGGTCACCGAGATCGGAATGGTCTCGCTCGCGCTGATCATCATCGGCGGGATCTATCTCGCGGCCCACCTGCCCGAGGCGGTGCCGTTGGGCCCCGCGATCGGACTGCTGGTCGTCTCGGCGGTGCTCCTGGCGGCCAACGCGGCGCTGCTGGCGCGGGTCGAGGAGTACAACTGGCCCCGGTTCTTCCAGGTGTTCCGCTGGGCGCTGCTGGCCTACGTGATCACCGCGGGCATGATCGAGTTCGCCTTCGTGCGCGACGGCCTGTCGGGCGGGCCGCTGGTGGTGCTCACGTTGTCGATCATCGTGTACGCGCTCCACGTCCCGCTGCTGATCGCCTTCACCGTCGCCCGCTACGACCGCCTCGCCGACCTACCGCCGGAGCCCTAGAACCTGGGAGCGCGCTTCTCACGGTGGGAGGCGACGCCCTCGCGGACATCGGCACCGCCGAAGCCGACCAGTTCGTACCCCCACGACGCCTCGAAGATCGGCGCCGCCTGGCGGAGCCATCCGTTCAAGGCGCGCTTGGTCAGCCGGATCGCCTCCTGGGCGCCGGTCGCCAGACGGTCGGCGACGTCGAACGCGGTGTCGAGCACGGCGTCGCGGGGCACACTGCGCGACACCATGCCGAGCCGCTCGGCCTCGGCGCCCGTCATCGGTTCGCACAGCAGCAGGTGGTACTTGGCCTTCGCCATGCCACACAGCAGTGGCCACACGATCGCCGCGTGGTCTCCCGCAGCCACGCCCAGCCGGGTGTGCCCGTCGATGATCTTCGCATCCTCCGCGACGATGGAGACGTCCGCGAGCAACGCCACGACCAGCCCGGCCCCGACCGCCGGGCCGTGCACGGCGGACACGATCGGCGTCGAGCAGTCGATCATGTTGTAGACGAGATCGCGGGCCTCGCCCATGACCCGCGATCGCAATACCGGATCGCCGGTCATCCGATCGACCATGTCGAGGTCACCACCGGCGGAGAAGCCGCGTCCCGCCCCGTCGACGACGACGGCGCGGGCCTCGGGATCGGCGTCGACGTCGCGCCAGACGCGGGACAACTCGGCGTGGAGGATCTCGTCGGTGGCATTGAGCACCTCGGGGCGGTTCAGCGTGAGGCGCAGCACCCCGTGCTCGCGCCGCTCGAACACCAGGTGTTCGTAACGCGCATACCGGTCGTCACTCGTGGTCATGGTCCTCCTGCGCTCCTCTGGTCGAGTCGGCGTTGGCGCCTCACCGCACCCTCGGATTCGAGCGCGTCGGCCCCGACGTCGAGGATGTCGTGGTCGTTCGATCCGACCCGGATCCGTCCGATCTGCCCGCTCACCATCGCCGACCGGGGCCCGTCGCCACCGAAACGGATCGTCGCCTCGCCGTCGAGGCACATCACATACGTCCAGTCGACATCGGACGCGACGATCAACAGATCACCTCGAGCCATCACCCAGCCCGCGGGCGTGCGCACCGAACACGTCGTCGACGCCTTCGATCCGTCCGAGCGGAACCAGAGCACACCCCGGGGCAGATCCGCGGCAAGCCGTGTGGGCGCGTCGACGGCGTCGACCATGACCCGCAGGCCACGCTTGTCGGTGGCGTCGACCCGCAGCCGACCGAGTCCCGGCCAGGTGTACTCGTGGAAGACCGTGCCGGCGTCCTCGAAGGTCGCGGTCGGTGCGTCGGTCACCGGCACCGGGCCTTCGGCGGTCATCTGGTCGTCGCCCGCGTCATCGCCGGTGTCGCCGTCCGGCTCGTCGGTGGCGCCGGCCACGACCGTCACCGCTTCGAGGGCGCCGGTGACCTCCTCGTCGTCGCCCAGCGACGATCGACGGATCTCGCTCAACTCGCCGATCCAGTCGGACCGTTCCGACCGGGACCGCACCGCGCGCACGACGAGCAGCACCACCACGATCACGACCACGATCACGACGACGCCGATCACGATTGCAAGTCGCATGAGACTCCCAGCGTACGGCACGGACCGGCCCCCGGCAGGATCGGAGAGCTACGTTGACCCGGTGCCGGAGTTGCCCGAGGTCGAGACGATCCGCCGGCAACTGGCCGCCACGGTGCCCGGTGCGATCGTCACCGCCGCCGGCGCGCATCCGTCGGAAAAGTTCGCCGACGCCACCCGGTTGGTGGGATCGCGCCTGGTCGACGTGCAGCGCCGGGGCAAGTACCTGATCGTGCCGACCGACGACGCCCGGGAACTCGTGATCCACCTGGGGATGACCGGCCGCCTCGAACTCACCACGACGTCACCGGCATCCCTCGACGCCGAGGGTGCCCGCCCGTGGCGGCGCGCCTGGTGGACCTTCGACGACGGCCGGACCCTCTGCTTCGACGACCAACGTCGCTTCGGGAGGGTCGCGGTGGTCGCTGCCGGCCACCACGCGGCGCTCCCGACGCTCGCGTCGCTCGGTCCGGATCCCTTCGACGCCGCCTTCACCCCCGAGCGCCTCCACCGGTCCCTCGTCCCGAGTCGGCGGAAGGTCAAGACCGCACTGCTGTCACAGCGGTTCGTGGCCGGCATCGGCAACATCTACGCCGACGAAGCGCTGTGGCGCGCCGGTGTCGCCCCCCAGGCGCGCCGGGTCGGGCGCGACCGCTGCGCACGACTCCACGAGGCGATCGTCTCGGTGCTCGCCGAGGCGATCGACCACGGCGGCACCCGCCTGCGCGACTACCGATCGGTCGCCGGCGACACCGGTCGCCACCAGTTCCATCTCGACTGCTACGGCCGCGCGGGCGAGCCCTGCAACCGCTGCGGCGCGACCCTGGTGCGCGGCCTCGTGGACGGTCGGGGCACCACGTGGTGTCCGACGTGCCAGGCCCGTTGAGCGGCGCGATCGATGGGCAGACGACCCGCGGGTAGGGTGTCGACGATGTCAGATCTGTTCTCCATCGAAGGCAAGTCCGCACTCGTCACCGGCGGCTCGAGCGGCATCGGCCTGATGATCGCCGAAGGGTTCGTCCGCGCCGGCGCGCGCGTCACCATCGCCTCCCGCAAGGCCGACGTGTGCAAACAGGTCGCCGACGATCTCTCCGAGTTCGGCACCTGTGAGGCCATCACGGCGAACCTGTCGACCGAGCAGGGATGCCGCGAGCTCGCCGAGAGCTACCTGGCCGGGTCGGGTGAGCTCGACATCCTGGTGAACAACGCCGGTGCCACCTGGGGCGCGCCCTTGGCCGAGTTCGACGACGCCGCATGGAACCGCACCCTCGACCTGAACGTCAAGGGTGTGTTCCACACGACCAAGTTCCTGTTGGAGGCGTTGCGTCGGGCCTCGGGTCCCGACGAGCCGTCGCGGGTCATCAACATCGGGTCGATCGACGGCATCCACGTTCCGATCCTCGAGACCTACTCGTACTCGGCGTCCAAGGCCGCCGTGCACCAGCTCACCCGTCATCTCGCGGCGAAGCTGGCCCCGGACGTCACCGTGAACGCGATCGCTCCCGGCCCGTTCGAGTCGCGCATGATGCACGCCACTCTCGAAGCCGCCGGTGACCAGATCGCCGAGTCCGCGCCGCTGCGGCGCATCGGCCGGCCCGACGACATGGCCGGGGCCGCGATCTACCTGGCGTCGCGGGCGGCGTCGTACGTCACCGGCGTGATCCTGCCGGTCGACGGCGGCATCGCCACCACCCGATGACGGTCTCGGAACTGTTCGATCCCAACCGTTGGGAGGTGGTCCCCGGCTTCGAGTTGTCCGACATCACCTACCACCGGTGCGTCGACCAGGGGACGGTGCGCGTCGCGTTCGACCGACCCGACGTCCGCAACGCGTTCCGACCGAACACGGTCGACGAGCTGGTCCGCGTGCTCGACCACGCCCGCACGACCGACGACGTGGGTTGTGTGCTGCTCACCGGGAACGGTCCGTCACCCCGCGACGGAGGCTGGGCCTTCTGCTCCGGTGGCGACCAGCGCATCCGGGGGCGCGACGGCTACCGCTATGCGGAGGGCGACGATGCCTCCGGCATCGATGCGTCACGGGCCGGGCGGCTCCACATCCTCGAAGTGCAGCGCCTCATCCGCTTCATGGGCAAAGTCGTCATCGCGGTCGTGCCCGGCTGGGCCGCGGGAGGTGGGCACAGCCTGCACGTCGTGTGCGACCTCACCCTCGCCAGTGCCGAACACGCCCGCTTCAAACAGACCGACGCGGACGTGGGCAGCTTCGACGGCGGCTTCGGATCGGCGTACCTGGCCCGACAGGTCGGCCAGAAGTTCGCCCGCGAGATCTTCTTCCTCGGCCGGTCCTACACCGCCGCCGAAGGCGTGACCATGGGCATGGTGAATGCCGCCGTCCCCCATGCGGAACTGGAGTCGACGGCGCTGGAATGGGCGGCCGCGGTCAACGGCAAGTCACCCACCGCGCAGCGCATGCTCAAGTTCGCGTTCAACCTGATCGACGACGGCCTCGTGGGCCAACAGGTCTTCGCCGGCGAGGCGACGCGCCTCGCCTACGGTACCGACGAAGCAACCGAAGGGCGCGATGCCTTTCTGGAGAAGCGGGCACCCGACTGGTCCGGCCACCCCTGGGCCTACTGAACGACTGACCCGAAAGCGAACGATTGCCTGCCATGACCGAGTTCCTCTCCCGACTGACCGACATCGTCGGCGCCGAGCACGTCGCGACCGGCGCGGCGATCTCCGACGACGACACCCACGACGAGGCACTCGGGATGGCGCCGGTCACGCCCCTCGCGGTGGTTCGGCCCGGCTCGACCGAAGAGGTCGCGGCGATCCTCGCCGCCGCCGACGCCCACCAGACGCCGGTCACCGCCCGCGGCAAGGGCACCGGCATGTCGGGCGCGTGCCGGCCCCGTGAAGACGGCATCGTCGTGGCGTTCGACCGGATGAACCGCATCCTCGAGATCGACACGGCAAACCACACCGCGACCGTCGAGCCCGGCGTCACCCTCGCGGAACTCGACGAGGCCACCGCCGAGGTCGGCCTCGTCTACGAGGTGTTCCCCGGTGAGAACTCGGCGAGTCTCGGCGGCAACGTCGCGACCAACGCGGGCGGGATGCGGGCGGTCAAGTACGGGGTGACCAGGCACAACGTCCTCGGCATCGAGGCGGTGCTGCCCGGCGGCGAGGTGATCCGCTCGGGTGGCAAGTACGTCAAGTCGTCGAGCGGGTATGACCTGACGCAGTTGGTCATCGGCTCGGAAGGCACCTTGGCGCTCGTCACCGAGGCGACGCTGCAGCTCCGACCTCGTCTTGCACACGTCGCGACCGTGCTGGCGCCCTTCGGCGGCCTCGACGAGGTCACCCGCGCGGTCCCCCTCATCGTCGCCGACGGCCTCGGGCCCATGATCCTGGAGTACATCGACTTCCTCACGATGGCCGGGGCGACCGCCTTCGTGGGTCTGGAACTCGGCCTGCCGGCCGAGATCACCGAGCACGCGCTCGCCTACCTGCTGGTCGTGCTCGAGTCGACGACCGAGGAACGCCTCTCAGAGGACGTCGAGCGTTGCGCGAACCTGGTCACCGAACTCGGTGCGATGGACGTCTTCGTGCTGCCGTCGGCGGCCGGGGCCAAGCTCGTCGAAGCCCGGGAGAAGGCGTTCTGGCTCGCGAAGGCCTCGAACGCGGACGAGATCATCGACACCGTCGTGCCGCGGGCGTCGATCTCGGCGTTCCTCACCCGGGCGTCCGAGCTGGCCACCGAGACCGAATCGCTGATCGCCGGATGCGGCCACGCCGGTGACGGCAACGTCCACCTGGCGATCTTCCAGCCGGACGAGGCCAAACGCAACGACGTCCTGCATCGCCTGTTCGAGACCGGGATGGCGCTGGGCGGTGCGATCTCCGGCGAGCACGGGTTGGGCAAGCAGAAGGCCCATCACTACGTCGCGCTCGAGGATCCGGCGAAGCTGGCGTTGATGCGACGGATCAAGGGCGCGTTCGATCCCCACGGCATCTTGAACCCCGGCACCATCTACGACTGAAGGGACCAGCCGACCATGAACGGTGCACAGGCACTCATCCGCACGCTCTCCAACTGTGGAGTGGACATCTGCTTCACCAACCCGGGGACCTCCGAGATGCACTTCGTCGCTGCGCTCGACGCCGTGCCCGACGTGCGAGCGGTCCTGGCACTCTTCGAAGGGGTCGCCACCGGCGCCGCCGACGGCTACGCGCGCATCGCGGGCCGGCCTGCGGCCACGCTGCTGCATCTGGGTCCGGGCATGGGCAACGGCTGGGCCAATCTGCACAACGCGCGTCGTGGCCACGTCCCGGTGGTCAACATCGTCGGCGACCACGCCACCTACCACCGCAAGTACGACGCGCCCCTCACCTCCGACATCACCGGACTGGCCGATGCGGTCTCGGGCTGGGTGCGTTCGTCGGACTCCGCCGACACGCTCCCGGACGACACCGCCGACGCCGTCGCCGCCGCACAGGGGCCCCCGGGCCAGGTGGCCACCCTGATCCTGCCCGCCGACGCATCGTGGTCCGAGGCCCGCGGACCCGCCGAACCCCGTCCCGCGCCCGAACCGGCCCCGCTGGATGAAGCACTGATCGACCGGGCCGCCGAGGCGCTGCGAGGCGACGCGCCGAGCGCGCTGCTGGTCGGAGGGCGGGTTCTCGGCTCCGAAGCGGGGCTCGTCGCCGCGACCCGGGTGGCGGGCGCGACCGGCACGAAACTGTTCGCCGAGACGTTCCCGACCCGGCTGCGTCGTGGCGCCGGCCTGCCCGCGATCGAACGGCTCGGGTACCTCGCCGAGTTCACCCAGATGCAACTCGACGGGGTGCAGCGGCTGGTCGTGATCGACACGACCTCGCCCGTGAGCTTCTTCGCCTACCCGGGCAAACCGTCCGATCTGGTGCCCGAAGGGTGCGAAGTGATCCGCTTCACCCCCGACGACCGCGACCCCGTGGCCATCCTCGACGCGCTCGCCGCGCGTCTGGGTGCCGACGGGGACGTCCCCCGCCAGGAGGCGGTCCGCCCGGACCTCGGTTCGGGCGCGCTGACCCCCGATTCGCTCGCCAACGCGCTCGGCGCGCTCCTGCCCCCCGACGCGATCGTGTCCGACGAGTCGAACACGTCCGGGCTGTCGATCTCGGCCGCCACGGCCGGCTGCCCGCCGCACGACTGGCTCACCCTCACCGGCGGCGCGATCGGCCAAGGTCTGCCCCTGGCGACGGGGGCCGCACTCGCCGCACCGGACCGTCCGGTGATCGCCCTGGAATCCGACGGCAGCGCGCTGTACACGATCCAGTCGTTGTGGACCCAGGCGCGGGAACGCTCGAACGTCACGACGATCCTGTTGAACAACCGCAGCTACGCCATCTTGAACCTGGAGCTCTCCCGCGTGGGCGCCGAGGATCCCGGACCGGTGGCCCTGTCGATGCTGGACCTGTCCGACCCCGAGATGGACTTCGTCTCGATCGCCCGGGGGCTCGGCGTCGCCGCGTCGAAGGCCGCGACCGTCGCCGAGTTCGCCGAGCAGTTCGCGGCCGCGCTCGACGAGGCCGGCCCGCACCTGATCCAGGTCGACCTCGAACCGCTGTTCTGACGACCACCGGGGCGGTGGCTCGGCACCGGTAACATCGTGTGCTTGTCCTCGTCCAGATCAGATGACCAGTACTCGATGACCCAGCAACTTCGAGACCTCTACGCGACGCTCGACCAGGTGACCCGCCGTCGCCTCAAGTGGGCGATCGTCGGCCTGGTGGCGATCTCGGGATTCGAGATGCTCGGACTCGTCCTGATGCTGCCGCTGATGCAGATGTTCGCGGGCGCGTCGATCCATGTCGGGACCCTCGGGCGCATCGACGAAGCGCTCGGGAGCCCGTCGAGAGGCGCGCTGGCCGCGATCCTGGCCGGCGTGGTCTTCGGCGCGTTCGTCGTCAAGGGCATCTCCACGTTGTCGTTCCGCTGGTGGATGATCGGTTTCCTGAACATCCAGGCTGCCGAGACGGCCGACCAACTGGTCGGGCGCTACCTGACCGCACCGTACGAGCTCCACCTGAGACGCAACTCGGCCGACCTCGTGCGCACGAGCCTGAACGCCGTGAACGACGCCTACATGAAATCGGTGATGGGCGTGCTCACGGTCGTCGCCGAGGGCACGACCATCCTCGCCGTCGCGGTGGTGCTCCTCGTCCTCCGCCCGCTCCCCGCACTCGCCGCCGTCTTCTACTTCTTCTTCGTGAGTTACGGCTTCCTCCGCTACGTGCGGCGGCGCGCGCAGCGCGCCAGCGCCGACCTCGTCGACTCGTCGATGGGCACCTACCAGGCCGCGTTCCAGGGCCTGGGAGGCATCAAGGAGGTGCAGGTCCGGCGTCGGGCTTCGCACTTCATGGGCAAATTCAGCGCCGCCCGCCTCGTCTATGCACGCGCGACCCGCATGGCCCTGTTCCTCGGAGAGGCCCCGCGCTATGTCATGGAGATGCTGTTCATCGTCGGTCTGGCCGTGATGAGCATCGTGGTGTTCTCGAGTTCCGATTCGACCCAGGCGGCAGCGACGCTGGGCCTGTTCGTGGCCGCCGGGTTCCGCATGATGCCCTCGATGGTCCGGCTGCTGGCCGCGGTCAACAACATGCGCGTCGGCGAGAAGGCCGTCGAGCTCGTGGTCCGCGACCTCCAGGCGCTCGAGCCACCGCCCGCGTCCGGATCGGAGCATCCGCCGGTCGTTCTGGAGCGGGGCATCACCGTCGAGCGGGTCTCGTTCGCCTTCGAATCGTCGACGAGCCCGGTCCTCGACGAGGTCTCGATCCAGCTCGACGTCGGCCGATCCCTGGCGATCGTGGGGTCCAGCGGCGCGGGCAAGACCACACTCGTCGACATCATCCTCGGCCTGCACGATCCGTCGTCGGGTCGTGTGCTCGTCGACGGTCTGGACATCGCCGGGATCAAGGACTCGTGGCAACGCGCCATCGGACTCGTCCCCCAGGACGTGTTCCTGCTCGACGACAGTCTGCGCTGCAACATCGCCTTCGGCGAGCACGAATCCGAGATCGACGAGCAGCGGCTCACCGAGTCGATCCAACGGGCCCAGCTCGAAGATCTGGTGGCATCGATGCCCGAGGGGGACCGGACGTTCGTCGGGGAACGTGGCGTGCGCATCTCGGGCGGGCAACGCCAGCGGATCGGCATCGCCCGGGCCCTGTACCTGCGCCCGCAGCTCCTGGTCCTCGACGAGGCGACGTCGTCGTTGGACTCGATGACCGAACGGCAGATCACCGACACCATCGAGAGCCTGCGCGGCGAACAGACCATGATCGTGGTCGCCCACCGGCTGTCGACCGTGCGCCGCTGCGACATGCTGATCTTCATGGAGCACGGCAGGATCACCTCGACCGGAACCTTCGACGAGGTCAAACGCGCCAGCCCGAAGTTCGCGCAGCTGGTGAGCCTCGGCTCGCTCGACGCGACCGTCGAAGGCTGACGCGTTCGACCATGTCGTCGCTCGCCGGTGACGCCGGCGTCTCGGTGATCGTGCCGCACTACGGCGACCCGGACCCCACGCTGGCGCTCCTGGGCGACCTGCGAGCGCAGCACACCGACCGTCGCCTGGAGATCCTCGTCGTCGACGACGCCTCTCCCGAGCCGTTCCCCGGGACCGACGGCGTGACCGTCATCCGCCGGCGACGCAACGGCGGCTTCGGCAGCACGGTCAACTCCGGCGCCGCACAGGCGACCCTTCCCCTGCTGCTGATCCTGAACAGTGACCTGAGGATCGGCGACGACTTCGTCGAGGCTCTGGCCCGACATGCGACGGCGTCCTCTCCCGCCGTCGTCGGCCCACGCCTCGAGAACGACGACGGCGTCGATCAGCACGCGGCGCGCCGGTTCCCGCGCATCTCCCACCAGTTCGTCGAATGGCTCACGCCGCTCGCCGGGTTGCGCGGGCGTCGGAGCCTGCAGGTCGCGGTCGGCTACGACGTCGCCGACGCCGATCACGCGAGCCGTCGGGTCGACTGGCTCGTCGGCGCCGCGTTGTGTCTGCCCCGCGAGGCGTTCCAGGCGGTGGGCGGCTTCGACGAGCGATTCTTCATGAACTGCGAGGAGGTCGACCTCCAACGCCGTCTCCGCTCGTCGGGCGTCCGGTCGCTGTACGTCGACACCGTCACGGCGGTCCACCGGGGCGGCGGGTCGAGCTCCGATGTCACGACCCGCCGTCGGTGGCTGGTGGGCGCCCGCCGACACTATGCGGCCAAATGGGGTGGCCTCGGTCGCCTCCAGGTCTCGTTGACCGTGGCCACCGGGATGAACCTGGTCTGGAACGCGCTCCGCCGGGCCGCCGGGCGCCCACTTCGGCCGGTCGCCACGATGCGCGAGGAACTGCACCTGATCTGGGGGCCCGTCGCCGACCCTCGCCGCGACGCCGGGGAAGCGAACTGAACCGGCCCTCGGCGGAGAAACGGTAGCCTCGCGTCGCCATGCGTGCGTTCAGCCACCTCGACCGACTCGAAGCCGAGTCGATCCACATTCTCCGCGAAGCCGTCGCCGCATCGGAGAATCCGGTCATGCTGTACTCGATCGGCAAGGATTCGTCGACGATGCTGCACCTGGCCCGCAAGGCGTTCCACCCGGCGCCGCTCCCGTTTCCGCTTCTGCACGTCGACACGACGTGGAAGTTCCAGGCGATGTACCGGATGCGCGACCGGGTCGCCGCGACCGACGGGGTCGAACTCATCGTCCACCGCAATCCCGACGCACTCGCCCAGGGCATCAACCCGTTCACCCACGGTTCTTCGGTGCACACCAATGCCTGGAAGACCGACGGCCTCAAGCAGGCGCTCGACGAGCACCGGTTCGACTGCGCGTTCGGGGGTGCTCGTCGAGACGAGGAGAAGTCACGGGCCAAGGAGCGCATCTTCTCGATCCGCTCCGCCGCCCACCACTGGGACCCCAAGCGACAGCGACCCGAGCTCTGGCAGCTCTACAACGCCCGGCACGCCGCAGGTGAGTCGCTGCGGGTGTTCCCGTTGTCGAACTGGACCGAACTCGACGTCTGGCTGTACATCCACCGCGAAGGGATCGAGGTCGTTCCGTTGTACTTCGCCGCTGAGCGTCCGGTCGTCGAGCGCGACGGAACGCTGATCATGGTCGACGACGACCGGATGCCCCTGGTAGAGGGCGAGACTCCCGAAATGCGGCGCGTCCGCTTCCGCACCCTGGGCTGCTACCCGCTCACCGGGGCGTTCGAGTCCGACGCCGTGGACCTCGACGGCATCATCGCCGAGATGGTCGCGTCGACCACCTCGGAACGCCAGGGCCGCGTCATCGACTTCGACCAGTCCTCGTCGATGGAGGCCAAGAAGCGCGAGGGGTACTTCTGATGCCCGACACCACCACCGGCGCCCCGGGAGACACCATCGACATGGAGGCGTTTCTCGCAGCCCACGAGGAACGGACGACGTTGCGGTTCATCACCTGCGGGTCGGTCGACGACGGCAAGTCGACGATGATCGGGCGGCTGCTGTACGAGTCCCAGTTGATCCTCGACGACCAGATGGCCGCCCTCGAACAGGATTCCCGGAAGATGGGAACCCAGGGCGACGACTTCGACTTCGCGCTCCTGGTCGACGGACTCCAGGCCGAACGCGAACAGGGCATCACGATCGACGTGGCCTACCGCTACTTCACCACGGACCGCCGCCAGTTCATCGTCGCCGACACCCCCGGGCACGAGCAGTACACGCGCAACATGGTCACGGGAGCCTCCACGGCCGACCTCGCGGTGGTACTCGTCGACGCCACCAAGGGCCTGCTCACCCAGACCCACCGGCACACCCACCTCATCGCCCTCATGGGCATCTCCCAGGTCGTGCTCGCCGTCAACAAGCTCGATCTCGTCGACTACGACCGTTCGGTGTTCGAGGCCGTCGAACGCGACTACACGCGTTTCGCCCACTCGATCGGCATCGAGTCGGTCACGGCCATTCCGCTCTCGGCCCTACGCGGCGACAATCTCACCGCACCGAGTCCGCACACCCCCTGGTACGACGGGCCGACGTTGATCGACGCGCTCGAACAGGCGCCGGTCGGCGACGACGGCACGACCCGCCCGTTCCGCATGCCGGTGCAGTTGGTGATCCGACCCGACTCGGGATTCCGCGGCTACGCGGGACGGGTCGCCTCGGGTGGCGTCGCCCCCGGGGACCCGGTCGTCGTGCTTCCCTCGGGCACGACGACGACCGTGGCGCGGGTCGTGACCGCGGACGGTGACCGGGCCCGCGCCGAGTCCGGTCGGTCGGTCACCCTCACCTTCGCCGACGAGATCGACGCGAGCCGGGGAGATCTCGTGTGCGGCGTCGCGGAACCGGCGACGGTCACCGACCAGGTCGAGGCGAGTCTGGTGTGGATGAGCGACACCCCGCTGGTGACCGGTCGCCGCTACCTCGTGCGCATCGGGTCGGCCACGACCGGGGCGACGGTCACGCGCCTCAAGTACCGCGTCGACATCGACACCGGCGAGCGGCTGGCCGCGTCCGAGCTGGCCCTCAACGACATCGGGGTCGTCAACGTCGCCTTCGACGCACCCGTCGCGCTCGACCCCTACCCCGACAACCGGGACCTGGGCGGGTTCATCCTGATCGACCGGCTCACGAACCACACGATCGCCGCCGGCATGGTGCACTTCGGGCTGCGTCGAGGCGAGAACGTCCACTGGCAGCACACCGAGGTGGACGCGCGGGCCCGGGCCGTGTTGAACGGTCACCGGGCGGCGGTGGTGTGGCTGACGGGGCTGTCCGGTTCGGGGAAGTCGACCATCGCGAACGTGCTGGAGCGCAAGCTCCACCACCGAGGGGTGCACACGTACCTGCTCGACGGTGACAACATCCGTCACGGCCTCAACCGGGACCTCGGCTTCACCGAGGCGGACCGGGCCGAGAACATCAGGCGGATCGGTGAGGTCGCGGAACTGTTCGCCGACGCCGGCATCGTGGTCATCGCGGCGTTCATCTCGCCCTACCGCGCCGAGCGGCAGGGCGTTCGGGATCTCGTCGCCCCGGGCACCTTCTGCGAGGTGCACGTCGACACGCCGATCGACGTCGCCGAGAGCCGTGACCCCAAGGGGCTGTACGCCAAGGCCCGCCGTGGCGAGTTGCAGAACTTCACGGGGATCGACGCGCCCTACGAACCACCGGTCGACCCGGAGATCCACGTCGACACCTCCGTGGCGACGCCGGAGGACGCCGCGGATCTCATCGTCGCTCATCTGCACGCCGCCGGCGTGTTCGACCGTCCCTGAGGTCCCGGCGGTCGTCTCAGTCGGCGATCGACCGTCGGTAGGCGCGTACCGCGAGGGGCGCGCACACCCCGACCAGCAGCAGGATCCACACCACGGTGTAGGCGACCGGATGATGGGTGGGCCACGGGTCCGACGCCGTGGCCGCGGTGACCGGGTTGCCGAAGAGCTCACGCAGGCCGTCCGACAGCGTGGTCACCGGGTTCCACCGGGCGAACGTCTGGAGCGGTCCGGGCATCGATGTGGGCGGCACGAACGTCGAGGCGATGAACGTGATGGGGAACAACACCGCGAACGCGATGCCGTTGACGCCTTCGGGGGTGCGGACGAGGCTGCCCAGCAGGATTCCGATCCAGATCATCGCGAACACGAAACCCATCATCAGCGCGTACGCCTCGAGCGCGTCGAGGAAGCCGTTGCGGATCCGCCACCCGATCACGAGTCCGGTGACCGACATCAGCACGACCGGAAGGAACGCCTTCACGAAGTTCGCGAGCGCGTGCCCGGCGAGAACCGTGCCGCGCGAGATCGGCAGCGAGCGGAAACGGTCGACGACCTGGTTCTTGCGGTCGTTCGCGATCGCCAGGGCCACCCCGAAGGTGGTGAAGGTGAGGGTCTGGGCGATGATGCCGCCCATGAGGAACTCGCGGTAGTTCCCTCCGTCGGGCGCGGCGATCGCGCCTCCGAACACGTACCCGAACATCAGCACGAACATGATCGGTTGCACCGTCGCGTCGCTGAGCTGCTCGGGTTGCCGTCGCATGTGGACGAGGCCGCGTCGGGCGATGATCCAGGTGTCGTGAAGGAAGCCACGCGGTTCGTGCAGCGGCGCGCCCTCGGCGGCGACCGCGGTCTCGATGGTGTCGGCGACCGTCATCGGTCGGCTCCTTGCTTCTCGTCGTCGGTCGGGGCCGACCCGGTGAGGGTGAGGAACACCTCGTCGAGGGTGGGTTGGCGCAGGCTCAGGTCCTCGACGGCGATCGCCGCGTCGGCGAGCGCTCCGGCGACCGCCGCGAGCCCGGCCACCCCTTCGGTGGTCGGTGCGGTGGTCGTGTGATCGGCATGGTCGGTGACCGGGTCGGCCCCGCACACCCGGGCCAGCACCGCCGCGGCCGCTTCGAGATCGGCCGGGTCGGCGACGGTCACGCCGATGTGGTCACCGCCCACCTGACGCTTCAGGTTCCGGGCGTCGCCCCGGGCGATGACGCGACCGTGGTCGACCACGACGATGTCGTCGGCGAGCCGGTCGGCCTCCTCGAGGTACTGCGTGGTCAACAGCAACGAGGCGCCCA
>JBDZVK010000212.1:3035-4929 GCA_040255725.1 Actinomycetota bacterium | reverse complement strand
ACAGCTTCGCCATCGTGCCCTCGACGCTCGGCAGGGTGCCGATCGACGCCAGCCACGCGGCGCGCCACCCCAGCAGATTCGCGACCTCGTTGCCGATGGCGGCCCGGGCGAGGCGTTCACGGACCAGCGGGTCGGCCAGCATCGTTCCCCTACCGCCGGGTGCCGGGGTGGTGGCGGCCCAGGCGAGCGCGTGGTCGAGCAGTCGCACGGCCTCGCCGTACCACGCCGAGTTGCGTTCGAACACCAGCGCCGTCATCATCACGCCCCAACCGCCGTCGACGTCACCGACCCGGTAGGCGTCGCCGATCCGCACCCCGTCGTAGTAGGTGATGTTGGTGCGCTCGCCGCCCATCGTGTGCACGGGGGAGATCTCGATGCCGGGGGTGTCCATGGGCACGATGAACATCGTGAGCCCCTTGTGCTTGGGCACGTCGGGGTTCGTGCGCGTGAGCAGGAACACGTAGCGGGCCTCGTGGGCGAGGGTCGTGAACATCTTGGACCCGTCGATGACCCAGTCGTCGCCGTCGCGCACCGCCCTGGTCGCGCACGCGGCCACGTCCGAGCCCGACTCGGGTTCGGAGTAGCCCAGACAGCAGATCGCCTCGCCCGAGAGGATCTCGGGAACGATCGTGGTCTTCTGCCACTCGGTGCCCTCGAGCAGGATCGTGTGGGCGACCAGGCTCGCCACCCCGATCCCGTCGACCGGCGCCCCCGACAGGTACATCTGCTCGGAGAGCACGTTCATCTCGAGCGGCGAACGGCCCCCGCCGCCGTAGTCGGCGGGCCACCCGGCCGAGATCCAGCCCTGGGCCGCCATCGCCCGGTGCAGCCCCCAGTCGTGGATCGTGCCCGTGGCGTGCGCGGTCTCGATCACCTCGTCGGTGACGTGTTCTCTCAGGAAGGAAGCGACCTCGTCGCGGAACGCCTCCACGTCGGCACCCAGCCGGAAATCCGGGCCGCGCCGCTCCTCGCCGGGCCCGTCGGTCGGCGAGGGCGACATCGACGGCTGGGTGGTCGCCGGCGGGTCGACAGGCCTGCCGTCGGCGTCGACCGGCGCGATGCGGTCGGCCACGACCTGCAGCCCGTGGCGCGGGTCGCCGAGCAGCAGCCGGGTCGCCTTGGCCCGTCGGAACAGCAACTGGATGTCGTACTCATCCATGAAGCCGTAGCCACCGTGGGTGTGCAGCGCGACCTTCACCGCGCGTTCGGCGACCTCTCCCGCGAAGGCGAAGGCCGACGCGGCGAAGCGGGGACCGATCGGCTCGGAGTCGTCGAGTGCCCAGATCGCCTTGGCGCCCAGCAGGTCGGCGCCGTCGAGCGAACAGGCCACGTCGGCGAGGGGGTGGGCGACGGCCTGGAACGAGCCGATCGGCACGCCGAACTGCCGCCGCTCGGTCGCATAGGCCACCCCGAGGTCGAGCGCCGATCGGGCCAGTCCGCACAACCACGCTGCGGTGAGCACGCGCCATTCGTCCTGCGCCGCGGCGAAGGCCGCGTGCGCCGCCGGGCCGGAGGCGAGCACCACCCGACCGGCCGCGCCCGCGCCGACCGCGAGATCCGCGAGCGGCGCGTGGGCGGTGTTGGGGAACGCCGCACCGTCGCGTCCCGGAGCATCGACGACGACCAGGTCGTCACCGGTCAGGGCGACCACCGCGTCGGCGACGGCGCCGGCCGGTACGACCGTTGCGGTGTCGCCATCGGCCGGGCGCGGCGCAAAGGTGACGATGGTGGCGCCGTCGGCGACGCCGGCGAGACGACCGGCATCCGCGTCTCCTCCGGCGAGCACGCGACCAGCGACGAGCACCTCGACCGCGGGGACGGCCGCCGCATGGGACCCGCACGAGCGGGCGACGACCGCGAGGTCGGCGAGCGCCGCGCCCATGCCGCCGACCGA
>JBDZVK010000212.1:0-2935 GCA_040255725.1 Actinomycetota bacterium | reverse complement strand
TTGCGGTCCGCCCACTTCTCGAACACGACGGTGAGAAACGGCGGCACCGCAGCGAACAGTCCGAGCAGGATGATCTTCGGGCTCCACCGGCAGCGCACGCCGACCGCGAGGGTCGCCACGAGGTACGCGAGGAAGATCGCGCCGTGGATCGGCCCGACGATCTGCACCCCGACCTCGTTCTCGACGAGGGCGTACTTGAAGGCCATCGCGATCAGCAGTCCGGCCCAGGAGACGGCCTCGGCGACGGCGACGATCCGGAACGCGGCGATCAGCCGATCCGTCGTCTGGTCCTGTCGGGGACCGGCGGCGGTGATGGTCATGTGATCCTTTCCCCGGACGGCCTGCGCCGGGAGTGGGTCGAGGGATGGCACCTCCGCAGCGGCACGGTGCGACCCGAGCGGGCCGACCGGGAGCGGACGCGTCGAACCCCCAAGGGTACCGGTGGTGACGGTGGCGGCCCGTACCACCGGCGGCATTCGTCGGTGACATGCGCCGCACCCACGGGCTCAACCATGTGGTCGCGACGTCACCGCCAGGAGACGGGCCGCCTTGAGCTCGGTCTCGGCCCATTCGCCGGCCGGGTCCGACCCCCAGGTGATGCCCCCACCCGTGCCGAAGCGGAGCCGGCCGTCGGACACCCAGAACGTCCGGATCGCCACGTTCAGCTCGCCGGCACCGCGGTCGGCGTCGACCCAGCCGATGGCGCCGCAGTAGGGCCCCCGCGGCGAGGGTTCGAGTTCCGCGATCACCTCGATCGCCGCCCGCTTCGGCGCGCCGGTCACCGACCCGGGTGGGAACGTGGCGTCCAGCAGTTCGGCCCAGCCCACGTCGGGACGCAACTCACCCTGCACGGTCGACACCAGATGGGCGAGACCCGGATGCTCCTCGACCGCGCACAACTCGGGCACCGTCACCGACCCCCATTCGCAGACCCGCCCGAGGTCGTTGCGGACCAGGTCGACGATCATCACGTTCTCGGCCCAGTCCTTGTCGAGGAACCCGTCCCTCGTCACCGCGGTGCCCTTGATCGGCGACGACCACACCGTCGTCCCGTCGCGGCGCAGGAATCGTTCGGGCGATGCCGACGCCACCGCCACTCCCGGGAGACGGATCGTCGCCGCAAACGGCGCCGGGTGACGACGCGCCAGCGCCGCGCCCAACGCGACGACGTCGGCGTCGGCCGGCCAGGCCGTGTCGAGGATGCGGGTGAGGTTGACCTGGTACACGTCGCCGCGCGCGATGCGGTGGCGGATGTCGTCGACGCCCGCGCGGAACGCCGCCTCGTCGAGCGAGCTCCGCCACACCGCGTCGCGGGCGAGCCCGGGCCAGCCGAAGGCGGATACGTGCCGGGCCGACCGCACGGACGCGAAGCGGGCACACACCGGTGCGCCGGCGAAGGGGACGAGCGCCGCCCATCGACCCGTCGAGTCGAGTGCTGTCACATCGGCGGTGCAGTCGACCAGATCGGTCATCACCTGACCACCGATGAACGCGACCGGCTCGGTTGCTGCCATGGTCACAGTGTGGCGCCGACGTGGTCAGCCGAAGGCGCCCGCCTCGCGCAATTCGACGATCCGGGCGTCGTCGTAGCCGACCACCTCGCGGAGCACCTCGTCGGTGTGCTGGCCGATCGTCGGCGCGGGCATCGGATGCGGCAGCTCGGAGCCCACGATCTTGATCGGCGACGGCAGCTCGTCGGCGCCCAGCTCCGACGCGGGAATCCACGACATCCGGGCGGCGAACTGCGGATCGTCGCCGATGTTCGCCGGCGTGTTCACCGGGGCGATGGGCGTGTTCACCTCGAGTCCGAAGTCGAGCCACTCGTCCGCGGTGCGGGTCGCGAACAGGTCGCGCAACTCCGCCTGGAGCTCGGTGTTGCCCCGGGCGTGGTCCGCGTACTTCGAGCCGGGCCAGCGCTCGAACAGATCCATCCGGTCGACGCCTTCGCAGAAGTTGCGCCAGAAGGCCTGCTCGGACGCCATGAACAGCACGTGGCGATCGTCCGCGGTCGCATAGAGCTGATAGCGCACGCCTTCGCGCATCCCGGCCGTCCCCGGCGCCCGGCGCACGTAGTCGTCGGAGGGATTGCCGGTCACCTCGTCTTCGGGGCGCTCGTAGGCCTTGTGGCTCTCCGACCGGTACCAGTCGAAGGCGGCGGCCGCGTCGGACTGGGCGATCTCGAGTCGGTAGCCCTCACCCGAGGCGCGGGCGCCGATCACCCCGGCGAGAATACCGAGCGCGCCGTACAGCGGTCCGGCGTTGATCCCGATCGAGACGTGCTCGGGGATCACCGTGAAGCCCTCGTCGGTCACCTCCGGGGTGACGATGCCCGCCCAGGTGTCGTACGCGATGCCGTGGCTGGGCATCTCGGCGTACGGGCCGGTCATGCCGTAGCCGGAAATCGTGATGAACACGATCCGCGGGTTGATCTCTCTGAGTGCGTCGTAGCCCAGGCCGCGGCGCTCCAGCCCGCCTGGCCGCATCGCCTCGACCACCACGTCGGCGTCACGCACCAGGTCGCGGAACGCCTCGGCGCCACCGTCGGTGCGCAGGTCGAGCACGATCGAGCGCTTGCCGCGGTTCACGTGCAGGTGCATCAGCGAGGTGCCCTCCACGATCGGCCAGGTCATCTGGCGGATGTAGTCCCCGGTGGCGGGTTCGACCTTGATGACCTCGGCGCCGAGTTCCGCGAGCGGCGTGGTGATGGCGGCCGGTCCGAGCATCGAGCACTCGACGATGCGGACACCTTGCAGGGGGGGGTGCGCGGGCACGGACGGGGCTCCTGGGATCGAGTGGACGAGGGCACGGAACCTGGCGGAAAGCAACGTTTCTGACGGGTCGTCACATCCTAGGACCTGCCCGGTCGGCGGCCCGCTCCCGACGCCGTCGACGTCCGGGGTAGCGTCACGGGCCATGGTCGAGGTCGCCGCGCCCC
>JBDZVK010000211.1:0-4940 GCA_040255725.1 Actinomycetota bacterium | reverse complement strand
ACAGCGCGGCGATCAACACCAGCGACGAATGCCAGGTGGGCAGCATCCAGGTGACGACGTCACCGGCGCCGACCCCGTGTTCGGCGGCGAGCCCCGCGGCGGCCCGCTCGGCGGCGTCGCGGTACTGGGCGTAGGTCATCTCGACGCCGGCATCGTCGATGGTCATGACCACATCGGGCGACTCCGCTGCTCTCTTGGTCACCAGTTCCCAGATGTTGCGCCCAGCGAGCATCGACCCGTCCTCTCCGCGAAAGTTTCTGACGGTCCGTCAGCTTAGACCGGCCCCAACTAGGGTGCGTCCGTGGACTACTGGGCATCGATCGCGTTCCTCGACACCGACGTCCAACTCGAGGCGGCTCGCTGCGCAGAGGAGTACGGCTTCGCCGGCGTCGCCCTCCCCGACCACCTGTTCTGGTCAGATGCCCTCGAGGCCGTCTACCCCTACACGCCCGACGGCAAACCCATGTGGACCGCCGACATGCACTGGCCCGACCCGTGGGTACTGATGACGGCGATGGCCCAGGTCACCTCGCGGATCCGGTTCACCACGAACATCTACGTCGCGCCCGCCCGTGACCTGTTCACCGTGGCCAAGGCGGTCTCGACGGCCGCGGTGCTGTCGCAGAACCGCGCCATGCTGGGCGTGGCCGCGGGCTGGTGCGCGGACGAGTTCGCCCAGACCGGCCAGGACTTCACCAACCGGGGCAAGCGGCTGGACGAGATGATCACCGCCCTGGGTCTGCTGTTCACCGGTGAAGCGGTGAGCTTCCACGGCGACCACTACGACTTCTCCGATGTGACGATCCGCCCGGTGCCCGACGAGAAGATCCCGTTGATCATCGGCGGCAACTCGAAGCCGGCGATGCGCCGGGCCGCCACCGTGGGTGACGGATGGATCCCCGCGGCGAGCGCTCGTCCCGACGAGATGGAGGCGATGCTCGCGGAGATGCGACGACTGCGCGCCGAGGCCGGCCGGGCCGACGAGCCCTTCGAGATCATCGTCGCACTGGCCGCGCTGCCCGACAAGGACCTCTACGCCCGCTTCGAAGACCTCGGCGTGTCCGGGGTCATGCAGGCCCCCTGGCTGACCCGCTCACCTCAGAAGGACCGCTACGGCTACGACGCGGACCACGTGCGCACCCGCATGGAGGCGTTCGCCGAGACGTTCATCGCCTGACCGCGCGGTCATCGCGCGCGCGGGGCGAGCGCCACCGGTCGATGCGGGCCCGGTAGCCTCGCCCCGATGGAATCCCCGGAGCGGGCACGCCGGGGTGAGGCGCCACGGATCGACTACATCAGCGGCCTCGACGGGCTCCGCGGTCTCGCCGTCGCCGCGGTCTTCGTCTTTCACGCCGGTCACCTCTCGGGCGGGTACCTGGGCGTCGATCTGTTCTTCGTCCTCTCGGGCTACCTGATCACGTCGCTGCTCCTGGTCGAGTCCCGTTCCGCCGGACACGTCGATCTCATCCGATTCTGGTCACGGCGCGCCCGCCGCCTCCTCCCGGCGCTCGCGGTGATGCTCGTCGGCGTGGCGGCGTACGCCCGATTCGTCGCCGATCCCGGGGAGCTGCACCGGATCCGCTGGGACGGCATCGCCACGAGGCTGTACGTGGCCAACTGGCGGGACATCTTCGCCCACGGTGACTACTGGGCCCTGTTCAGCGCACCGTCGCCGCTGCTGCACACGTGGAGCCTCGCGATCGAAGAGCAGTACTACGTGGTCTGGCCGCTCGTCGTCGTCGGCGCCTGCCTGGTGGCGGCGCGCCGCAGTCGCGGCCGGAACGCCACGTCGGTCGCCCCCATCGTGCTGATCGTCTCCGTTCTCGGGTGTCTGGCATCGCTCGCATCGCAGGCCTACTTGCAGGCGGCGCAAGGCTGGAACCGCGTCTACTACGGCACCGACACCCGAGCGTTCGCGCTCCTGGCCGGAGCAGCGCTCGCCGCGGCCGTCGCCTGGCGCGGACCGGCGCGGTCCGGTCGCCCACGCCAGGCGCTCGAAGCCGCCGGCATCGTGAGCGCCGTCGTACTCGGCGTGGCGTGGTCGACGATGTCGGGAGCTTCCGGCGCCGTCCAGAGAGGCGGCCTGGCACTGTGCAGCGTCGCGGCGCTCTGCGTGGTGGCCGCGGTCGCGCATCCACAACCGCGCCTGCTCGCGCGGTTGGCCTCGTTCTCACCGATCCGTCGGCTCGGCGTCATCTCCTACGGCGTCTACCTGTACCACTGGCCGATCATGGTGTGGCTGTCAACCGAACGGGTCCACCTCGCCGGACCGTTGCGCTTCCTGCTCCAGTTGGTCGTGACCCTGGCCGTCTCGATCGTCTCCTACCGATTCGTCGAGCAACCGATCCGTCGCGGGACCGTGCGGGTGCCCGTGCGTGCCGCCGCGGTCTCGACCGGCTGCTTCGGAGTCGTCATCGCGCTGTTGGTCGCCTCGACGACCACGTCCGCGCTGACGGGCACCGACAGCTCGCCCGCGGCACTTCGCAAGGCCGCGGAGGCCACCTCGGAGTTCCACGGCACGACCCTGATGGTCATCGGTGACTCGGTCGGGTTCAACCTGGCGCGGGACGGCTTCGCTCCCTCTCCACCGTGCCGACCAGTCGCACGGTCAACGCGGCCGTCCCGGGCTGCCAGTACCCCCCGGCGCCGCTGGTGATCGGGTGGGACGGCAGGGCCGTCGAGCCCACCGGTCCGGTGACCTGCGATCACAAGTGGTCCCAGACCGCCCGGGCATACGAACCCCGATACGTGCTCTATGTCAGGAGTTCGACCGAGCCGATCAGGATCCTGGTCGACGGCCAATACGTGGAGCCGTGCTCGGACGTCTACCAGCGCCGCTATCGACGGCTGCTCCGCGACGATGTCGACCGGTTCGCACACCTCGGCGCGACCACCGTGCTGGTCACCGCACTGCCCATCGTGAAGTCGTCGTCGATGAGTGCTGCGGCGTTCGCCTCTGAGGTGCGGAGCACCTCGTGCGGCAACGAGGCGCTCCGTGCAGTCGCCCGGGCCGAACCCGAGCACGCGGAACTCGTCGATCTGGAAGCGAAGCTGTGTCCGACCCCTTCGACGTGTCGGGCCGAATGGAAAGGGGTCGAACTGCGCCCGGACCGCACCCACTTCGAGGGTCGCAGCGCCAGGATCGTCGCCGCGTGGATCCTCGACCACATCGGCGTCGAGGTCGCCGACTCGACCGACCGTTAGGACCCGCCCACGGCCGGCGACCGGTCGGTCAGGTACGGCTTCTGGACTTCTGGCCGCTGACCGCCCAGAAGATCACCCGGGCCATCGCGTCCTGCAGCGCGGCCACCTCGACCCCCCAGTCCTGAAGACCGCGCCGGTGTGCGGCGACGTTGGCGAGCATCGACACCAACACACCGCTCATCGCTGACGGGTCGAGCGCCTCGGGGTGGCGGCCGTCCCGCTGCATCTTCGCGATCGCGTCGCGCAACGCCTGGGCCGTCGCCGCGAGGAACGACGTGCGGATCGCGCGAAAACGCACGTCGCCTTCCGAGGTGGCCAGGTCGATGACCTTGAGGATCGGCCGGTGATCCTCCCAGAACTGCAGGTAGGCGCCGGCCAGCTCGTTCGCGGCTTCGAACCCGTCGGCCCCGCGCCAGGTGGTCGACGCGATCACCTCGGCGAATCGCTGACCTTCGTCGGCGAGCTGTTCGGCGAGCGCGAGCACGGCCGATTCGACATCGGCGAAGTACTGGTAGAACGTCGCCGGCGACGTGCCGGCCTCGCGGGCGATGTCGACGACCTTGACATCCCGGTAGGCGTTGGCCTCGACCATCGCGGCGGTGCAGTCAAGCAGTCGTTGACGCGTCGCCATCCCCCGCCGCCCGGGAACTCGACCGTCGACGGCCCTGGTCTCCGGTTCGCTGCCGGCGTCGGTACCTGCGGCGGTGCCATTGTGCTCGGGGTCGGTCACGATCGGCTCTCATCTGCGGGGGCCGCCGTGGCGGCGAGACGGCCACGGAGCTCGAACTTGAGCACCTTGCCCGAGGCGTTGGTCGGCAGTTCGTCGACCACGTGCACGCTCCGGGGCGCTTTGTAGTTGGCCATTTCCTGTTTCGCCCAATCGACGACGGCTCCCGGGTCGACGGTGCGGCCGGCGACCGGCACCACGAACGCGGCCCCGACCTCGCCCATGCGCTCGTCGGGCACGCCGACCACCGCGACCTGGGCGAGGTCGGGATGGGCGAGCATGAGGCTCTCGATCTCGGCGGGATACGCGTTGAATCCGCCGGAGATGAACATGTCCTTGACCCGGTCGGTGATCTTCAGGTTGCCCTCATCGTCCATCACGCCGATGTCGCCGGTGTGCAGCCAGCCGTCGGCGTCGATCGCCTCCGCGGTCTGTTCGGGATCCTCGAAGTAGCCCTGCATCACGTTGTAGCCCCGCACGACCACCTCGCCGGGTTCGCCCCGGGGTACTTCACGGCCCTCGTCGTCGACGATCGACACCTCGACGCCTTCCATGGCGCGCCCTGAGGTGGTGGCGATGATCTCGGCGGGGTCGTCGTGCCGGCAGATCGTGGCGAACCCGCAGGCTTCGGTGAGCCCGTACGCGGTCACGACCGTGTCGAAGCCGAGGACGTCCTTCATCTGCTCGACGAGCGACACCGGGATCACCGCGGCGCCGGTGACCGCGAGGCGCAGGCTCGACAGGTCGAACTCGCCGCGATCGGGGCGATTCAGCATCGTCTGGTAGATCGTCGGCGCGCCCGGCAACGCGGTGAGTCGTTCGGCTTCGATGAGCCGCATCATCGCGGGCACGTCGAAGGTGGCCAGCGGCGCCATCGTGGCCCCCGAGATCGCACACGCGATGATCCCCGCCTTGTAGCCGAACGAATGGAAGAACGGGTTGACGATCAGGTACCGGTCGTCGTGGTCGAGGCCGACCGCGTCGACCCACCCCTGCACGCAGCGCAGCA
>JBDZVK010000210.1:3570-4953 GCA_040255725.1 Actinomycetota bacterium | reverse complement strand
GCGCCGTGCCGCGGCCGACAGTTTCGGGCGCCTGCGCGGCACCGAGAACGTCTACGTCAACGACGCGTCGCTGCTTCCCGATGCGCCGGGCGTGAACCCCCAGGCGGCGATCATGATGCTCGCCACCAGAAACACCCACGCCTTTCTCGCCGCCTGAGCGGTCGATGTCTGGTGAGTAGGCGACACCTCCCGAGCGCGCTCACATTCGGATCGTCATCGCCGATTGTGAAGGCGTGACCGCGACCGCGACGTGCCCGATCTGCTCCAACGAATTGCACCTCGTCTCCAGGGGCGAGTTCGACGTGTGGCTCTGCTCCGAGGGCCACGGCCTGGCGGCGACGTTGTCGGAGAGCTACGAGGTCGCCCAGGAAGACGACCTGCGACGTCTCTGGCAATTGGCACGTAAGGCGCAGGCCCCTTCGCCGGCGCGTTCGTGTCCGATGTGCGCCGAGGCGATGGTGTCGGTGATCGCTCCGGTCGACCCCGACGAGGTGGACGAAGGGCAACCGGGTGACACTCCCGACACCGACCACATTCCGGTCGATGTGTGTGTCACCGATCAGGTCATCTGGTTCGACACCGGCGAGGTCGAGCGCTTCCCGGCTGATCTGCCTGATCCTCAGCCGACTCCCGAACAGCAGCAGGCTCTTGCCAAGATCACCGAACAGTTCGGCGCGGCGGTCCTCGAAGCCGGGCGGGAGCCCCAGGGGCTCACCGATCGCCTCGCCAACCGGCTCCTCCGTAGCCCCGGGCCGTTCGGCATGCTCGCGCGGAGGCTCGGAGGCGACTAGTGGTTCGGTCGGGCCTTCGTGTGCATTGACCGCCTGCAACGAGCCCTGCCGAGTGGACGTCTACCGGTTCGGACACGTCTTCGACGGTCGCCACCGACGAGCCCGGTAGGCCTCCCCCAGCAGGACTGGAAACCGAGACCGCTGAGTCTCCATCAAACCCAGGGCGGTTCACATCTCTATTCATGCCAGAGTTTCGAAGCGGGGAAACACCCGACCACACGTCGCCACGTGGCAGCACGACCGATCCGTGGCCACCACGACGCGCCTCGACACCGCGGCCAGCCAGGCGGCGTCAGGCGGTTCCGGGTGGGGCGAAGAACACCGCGATGGGCAGGCCGATCTCCGACATCTTCGACATGTCCTGAGTGGCCTGCAACGGCAGCGAGGTGTTCAGTGACGCCCCGGTGAGCGACTTATCGATCACGTCGGGGTCGCCTCCCGCCTCGGCGATCAAACGTCTCGCGTTCTCGCGGAGCCGGGCGAACTCGGCCTTCTGTTCGGGCGTTCGCCCGTCGTAGTACGCGGCTTCGACCGCTCGCGGGTCCGCGCGCCACCGTGCGATGTCGGCGTCGCCCACCGACAGGTGGATCAG
>JBDZVK010000210.1:0-3470 GCA_040255725.1 Actinomycetota bacterium | reverse complement strand
ATCTGCGCCTGGGTCGCCTGATGGGTCGTGGTCGCGAACAACACGACCAGACCGACGGCGAGCACCGCGGACGAACCGGCCCGCGCCAGTCGCAGCGTGGGCGTGGGCAGCCCGGCGCGGCGCACCGCTTCGATCACCACCCACACGACCGTCGCGACCATCGCCGCGCAGATCGTCCACATCCACATCATGAGATACCAGTACAGGTCGCCGTAGATCTTCGACAGGGCCACCACCGCGAACACCAGCGCAATCATGATCACGACGTTCGCAAGCACCAACGAGCGCATCCGGAAGCGCCAGGCGAACACGGCCGCCACGACCCACACGGCCAGGAAGATCGCGCCCGGCCAGTTCGAGTTGATCACGACGAACTCGATGTCGTGACCGGTGACGAGCTGCCACGGATTCAGGTGCGCGAACACCAGGTGGATCCCCTGGATGAACCCACCGGCGGCCTGGGGCGGATCGGTGAAGTCCTCCCAGATGAGCGTGAAGTTGCCCTCGTTGGAATGGAGCTGGTCGAAGATCGGCGGTGCCCACAGCACCAGCCCGGCCACGAACGAGCCGGCGATCCAGGTCCACATCCGCCTGATCGACGGCCAGCTGGCACGATCACCCATCAACCAGGCGAGGCGGTGTTCGGCCGCCGGCTTCGCGCCCTGGTCGGCTCGGCGCCGGTAGTAGCGCCAGACCACGGTGGCGATGACCGTCACCGCGACCACGCCGCCACCCATGCCCAGGTACGGGATGTGGGTCTGCATGCAGTAGCTCGCGGCCAGCACCAGCACCGGCAGCATCTTCAGGTCGTCACCCAGCACCGACCACGCGGCGAGCAGCACCACCGTCCAGGCCATCAGCGGCAGGTACGGATTCCAGGGTTGTTCCACCACCACGATCCCGAAGGTGTGCACCAGCAGCATCACCAGGGCACCGACCCCGATGAGCATCGCCAGGCGACCGCGGCGCCACCCCAGCCACAACGCCACACAGATCCAGGCGAAGTTCAGCACGAGCGCGGCGGCGAACAACGCCCACGGGGTCGACCCGAAGATCTTGTAGAACGGGGCGAGCAACCAGAAGCTCAGTGGACCCGGGTGGCTCCCGGTGTGCACCCCGAAGTGGCCGAGGCGTCCCGGCAGGCCGATCAGGGGCGGGTGCAGGCTGAACACGGCGCGCACGCGCATCTCGGTCTGGGCGAGGTCGAGCACCACGTAGGGCTTGGGGCTTCGCAGCTTCAACGCGGTGACGACGAAAGGGATGACGAACGCGGCGACGAACGCCCCCGCCACCACGCCGGGACGCCGCCACCACGCGGCGGCCGGCGCATCGGCGCTCGACGGCGCGTCGGCGGAGGTCGCCTCGTCGGTCACGGTCATCGGCGCTGTCGGGTCACCGCGTGCAGGCTCACGGCAGATACTCGAGCACCTTCAAGGCCCCCAACTTCGCCGGTGACTGGTGCACCGAACCGCTGGCGGTGAGCGAGTCGCGGTGGGCACAGAACCAGTCGTAGGACTCGATCATCATCTCGGCGTTCGACCGGGTCGCCTTCCAGCCCAGCTCGGTCTGGGCCTTGGTGCAGTCGAAGTAAAGCGATTCGCCATACAGCAGCCAATGGTACGGAGCGAGCGGCACGAGGTGCGCGAGCGACGCGGCCTTCATGGCGAGCCGGGCCGCGCCGAGGGGCAACGGTTGGATCCGCGAGCCGGTCCCGGCGTGGTCGATGAGGGGCTGCAGGGTGTCGCGCAGCGTGCCGAATTCGGTCGCGCCGATGTTGTAGCTGGTCGGGCCGGGACGCTGCCCGGCGAGCAGACACGCCGAGGCGAGATCTTCGGCGTGAACGAACTGGTAGCGGTTGTCGCCCCGCCCGAGCAGCGGGATCGGTGCGCCCGCCGCGATCAGCTCGAACAGCATCGCCATGATCCCCAGGCGCCCGTGGCCCATGATCGTCCGCGGTCGGATGATCGTCACGTCCAGCCCGGCGGCGACCGCGTCGGCGCACAGCCGTTCACCGGTCAACTTCGCCTTGCCGTAGTCCTCGACCGGGGTGGGGGTGGTCGTCTCGGTGACCGGGTTGCGTTCGGGGATGCCGTAGATCGCGCTGGTGGAGGTGTGCACGACCTTGCCCACCCCGGCGTCACGCGCGGCGATCAACAGGTTCGCGGTGCCCGTCACGTTGACCGATTCGAACAGGTCACGGTCCTTGGCGAGGGGCACCTGGGCGACGTTGTGGAAGACCACGTCGACGCCGTCACAGGCGGCCCGGACCGCGTCGCGGTCGCGGATGTCGCCGGCGACGTAGTCGACGTCGATCCCGTCGAAGTCGACCGAATCGGGGGCGTGCAGGTCGAAGATCCGCACGGCCATGCCGGCGGCGTCGGCCGCCCCGGCGAGCACGGTCCCGAAATAGCCGCTGCCTCCCGTGATCAGTGCCCGGGTCGTCGCCGATGCCACTAGAGCGCTTCGCCGTGTTCGACGCACCAACGGATCGACGCCCGCATCCCCTCGACGAGCGCGACCTGGGGGTCATAGCCGATCTCGGCCCGGGCCCGGGAGATGTCGCACGCGATCGTGTCCTTGAGCTCACCCATCACGTGCATCCCCTGAGAATACTTGCCCAGCGCCTGCAGGCGTCCGTCACAGAACTCGGCCAGTTGCGCCGCCGCCCGGGGGATCCGGATACGCCCTTCGGTCACGTCATACCCCTCGGCCACGAACGCCTCGCGAATACCCGCGAAGATGTCGGCCAGGGCGTAGGGCTCGGCGTCGGCGATCCAGTACGCGCTGCCCGAGGGCACGTCCGCCCGCTCGGCACACAGCAGGCCCTCCACGAGGTTGCCGGTGTAGACCATCGAGCGGCGCTGGCGGCCGTCGCCGACCATCGGGAAGCGTCCCCGCCGCACCGTGCGCAGGAACTGGGTCTGCCGGGCGGGCTGCCAGGGGCCGTAGAACCACGGCGGCCGCACGATGACCACGTCGAGTTCGTCGTGGGCGGCGTAGCGCTGGACGATCTGCTCGGCTTCGAGCTTCGACGCGCCATAGCTCATGTAGGGGTTGAACGGGCTGTCTTCGGTGAAGACGTCGTTCGGGGTGGGGTTCGCGCCGAACGGCGAGTTCGACGACACATGCACGACCTTGCGGGCTCCGGCCCGCTTGGCCCCGTCGAGCACCAACTCGGTGCCGCCGGTGTTGACGTCGAAGAACTCGCGCACACCGGTCGTCGCGTGGATCACCCCGGCGGTGTGGAACACCGTCGGCGACTCGGTGCCTGCGAACACCTCGGCGATCGCGGCCGGGTCGCGGACGTCGCCGATCACCGCAGTGACCCCCGGCGAGAGCACGTCGACCAGCGCCGCTTCGCGCTCGTCGCGCACCAGTGCCCGGATCTGGGCCCGCTCGGGGGCGAGCGTGCGCATCAGGTTCTCGCCCAGCCACCCGGCGGCACCCGTGACGACCACGGAATCGTTCGG